>WFPZ01000059.1 GCA_015487335.1 Paracoccaceae bacterium | reverse complement strand
CGCGCTCCTTCATCCACGAGCCGATCGTCAACCAGAAGTCCTGGGCGCCGCGCGGCAAGGGCACGGTGGAAAGCTGCACCCTGTGCGTGCACCGGGTCGATACCGGGCGCATTCCCGCCTGTGTCGAGGCCTGCGCCGCCACCGGCAACAAGGCCATCATCTTCGGCGATCTCAAGGACCCCGAAAGCGAGATTTCCAGGCGTCTGGCCGAGTATCCCTCGCTGGCCCTGCGTGCCGATCTCGATCTCAATCCGGGTGTCCGCTACACCAATCTCTGAAGGGTGGACTGATCATGGAACGGACGATCTACAGGGAACTCAGGGCCACCCGCCGGGTGTGGGAGCTGGCCGTTCTGCTGGGGCTGGTCATTCTCGCAGGGCTCGGCGCCGTGATCTACCTCGAAGAGGTGGGCCACATCGGCACCGGCATGAACAACCAGGTGGTCTGGGGCACGCCGCATGTCTTCGCGATCTTCATGATCGTGGCCGCCTCCGGGGCGCTGAACGTGGCCTCCATCGCCTCGGTCTTCGGCAAGACGCCCTACAAGCCCATGTCGCGGCTGTCCGGCGTGCTGGCGATTGCGCTGCTGGCCGGGGGGCTTGCGGTTCTGGTGCTCGATCTGGGCCGTCCCGACCGGCTGATCATCGCGATGACGAAGTACAACTTCTCGTCGATCTTCGCCTGGAACATCTTCCTCTACACCGGCTTCATGGCCATCGTGGCGGCCTATCTCTACCTGCAGATGGCGCGCGGAATGCCGGGCAAATACGTCAAGATGGCCGGGCTTCTGGCCTTCCTGTGGCGCCTGGCGCTGACCACCGGCACCGGCTCCATCTTCGGCTGGCTGGTGGCGCGCCCGGGCTATGACGCGGCGATCATGGCGCCGCTGTTTATCGCCATGTCCTTCAGCTTCGGCCTGGCCGTCTTCATCCTGGTGCTCAGCGCCCTGGCCCGTCTCGATGACCGCCCCGTCGGAGAGCTGCTTCTTCGCCGGATGGGGCGGCTGCTGGCGATCTTCGTGGCGGTGGTGCTCTATTTCACCGCCGTGCAGCATCTGACAAATCTCTACGCCGCCGAACATGGCGGGTTCGAGCGTTTCATCCTGCTCGAGGGCGGCATCTACACCTTTCTGTTCTGGGTCGGGCAGGTGCTGATCGGCGGGCTGATCCCGATTGCCATGATCTTCCACCCCACCTTCGGCAAGAACCCGAAGGCGCCGCTGATCGCTTCGGCGCTGGTCGTCCTCGGCGGCTTCGCCCAGGTCTATGTCATCGTTGTCGGCGGGCAGGTCTATCCGATGGAGCTGTTCCCAGGTTACGAATATTCCTCCAGCTTCGGAGACGGCCAGATCGCCAATTACCGCCCGAAACTGACGGAGTTCCTGCTTGGCTTCGGCGGGGTGGCGCTGGCCCTGATGATCACCGGCATCGGCGCAAAGGTGCTGCGCATCTTGCCAACCAACCTCTCGGATGCCAACGTCGGTCTCAAGAGCTGACAGGGGCTGAGAACAGATGCTTCAGGAACCGCACCCGTTTTCCAGGTTCGTGGCCATTCTCGGCCGCGGCAAGACGAAACAGCGGCACCTGACGGAAGAGGAAGCGCGCGATGCGATGCGCATGATCCTGCGCGGCGAGGTGCTGCCCGAGCAGATCGGCGCCTTCCTGATGCTGCTGCGCCTCAAGGAGGAAGCGCCCGAGGAAATCGCCGGTTTCGCCCGCGGCACGCGCGAGACCTTCGAGCTGCCGGCAGAGATACCTCAGGTGGATCTGGACTGGTCCTCCTACGCCGGCAAGCGGGTGCAGCTGCCGTGGTTCGTGCTTTCGGTGCTGGCCCTGGTGGGGCAGGGCACGCGCGTGTTCATGCACGGCACCGAGGGCCACACGCCGGGCCGGGTCTATACCCGAGAGGTGATCGAGCGGCTGGGCTTTCCGGTCGCCGGATCCCTTCACGAGGCGGCCGATCAGATCCGGGCGCGCAATTTCACCTACGTGCCGCTGGAGGTGCTCAGCCCGACCCTGCGCCACCTGATCGAGCTGCGCCCCGTCTTCGGGCTGCGATCGCCGGTGCACTCCTTCTCGCGCATGCTCAACCCGTTCAATGCGCCGGTGATGATGCAGGGCATCTTCCATCGCGGCTTCATGGACATCCATGCCGGGGCCGCACGGCTGCTTGGGCAGCCGCACATGGCGGTATTCCGTGGCGAAGGCGGCGAGATCGAGCGCCGCCCCAACAAGCCGACGGTGGTCTGGACGACCCACGGCGATGCCGAACCCGTGCAGGAAACCTGGCCCGCCCTGCTGCCAGAGCCGCACCAGGCCCCCGATCTGGAGATGGACGTGGACAACCTGCTGCGCGTCTGGCGCGGCGAGTCCGACGACGCCTATGCCACCGCCGCCGTCACGGGCACCCTGGCGGTGACGCTGCGCACCATGGGGCGCGCGGGCTCGGTCGAGGAGGCCGAGGCCCTGGCCCGCGACATCTGGCAGGCGCGCGACCGGGATTTCCTGCCCGTCAGGGCCTGAGGCGCATGGGCGCCTTTCCCCGGTTCATGATTGCCGCGGCGCACAAGTCGTCGGGCAAGACGGTGGTCTCCACCGGGCTGGCCGCCGCCTTCCGTGCCGCCGGCCGTGATATCGGGAGCTTCAAGAAAGGCCCCGACTACATTGATCCCATGTGGCTTTCCGCCGCTTCGGGGGCGCCGTGCTACAACCTCGACTTCAACGCCATGGAGCGCGAGGAGATCGTCCCGTTCTTCGCATCCCGCGCCCGGGCGCGGGATCTGTCGATGGTCGAGGCCAACAAGGGGCTGTTCGACGGCCTGAACCCGGACGGCAGCGATTCCAATGCCGAGCTGGCCAAGCTGCTGGGCCTGCCGGTGATTCTGGTGATCGATACCGTCGGCATGACGCGCGGCATCGCCCCCCTGCTGAAGGGCTATACGGCCTTCGATAGGCAGGTGAAGATCGCCGGGGTGATCCTCAACAAGGTGGGCGGTGCGCGCCACGAGGGCAAGCTGCGCAAGGCGGTCGAAACCTATACCGACCTGGCGGTGGTGGGCAGCGTGTGGCGCGACAGGGCGCTTGACATCGGCGAGCGCCATCTGGGCCTGACCACCCCGGCCGAGATGGCCCGAATGGAGCGGATGATCGAGGATTTCGGCAGGATCGTCGGCCGCTCGGTGGAGCTTGACGCCCTGCATGGCATCGCGCAGGAGGCCCCCGACCTGCCCGCCGGAGATGCCGCCCTTGCGTCCGTTCCGCAGGTGGGGCAGGGCCTGCGCATCGGCATCGCCCGCGATACCGCCTTCGGTTTCTACTATCCCGACGATCTCGAGGCATTCGAGGCGGCGGGTGCGGAGCTTGTGCCGATCGACATGATGAACGACTGGCAACTGCCTGAAATAGATGGCCTTTTCATTGGCGGCGGGTTTCCGGAGATGCGCATGAAGGAGCTGGCCGCCAACGCGGCCCTGCGAGCCGAAATCCGCGCGAAACTGGCCGCCGGCCTGCCCTGCTATGCCGAGTGCGGGGGGCTGATGTACCTGTGCGAAAGCCTCAGCTGGCGGGGCGAGACCCATGAAATGGTGGGCGCGATCCCGGCGCGCGCGGTGATGCACGAACGCCCGCAGGGCAGGGGCTATGTGGCCTTCACCGGGCGCGACAGCCACCCCTGGGGGCCGCGCGGGACGGTCCGGGCGCACGAGTTTCACTACGCCAGCGTCGAGGGGTTGCCGGAAGATACGGCCTTCGGGCGCGACATGAAGCGGGGGCAGGGGATCGACGGGCACCATGACGCGGTGGTGCTGGGCAATACCGTGGCCGGCTTCTGCCACCTGCGCAGCACCGGTCCGGAGCCCTGGGTGCCGCGTTTCCTTTCCTTCGTGGCCGCCTGCAAGAGCCGCGGCTGAAGAAAAAGGCCTGCCCGGAGGGCAGGCCGTTTCACCCGATCACAGGATGGTCAGGTGCGCTTGATCTCGAACTTGAAGACGTCGCCTTCCTTGGTGGAGCTGATCAGTTCGTTGCCGGTCTGCTTGCAGAAGGCGGCGAAGTCGGCCACCGAACCGGGATCGGTGGCGCGGATCTCGAGAACCTCCCCCACGGGAACGGTCTTGAGCATCTTCTTCGCCTTGAGGATGGGGAGGGGGCAGTTGAGGCCCTCTGCATTCAGTACGTGTTCTGCCATAGGTGTCTTTTCCTTCTGTCAGGTCTGGCGGTTTC
This sequence comes from Paracoccaceae bacterium, assembly GCA_015487335.1. Taxonomy (GTDB): domain Bacteria; phylum Pseudomonadota; class Alphaproteobacteria; order Rhodobacterales; family Rhodobacteraceae; genus S012-89. Next base: position 3,148 of record WFPZ01000059.1, on the reverse strand, counting down.
GGGCGCGCGAAGGCGCCTCAGATGAACAGGTTGATGTCGGATTTCAGGGCGGTTTCCAGATAGGTGGCGGCGCCGCCGAGCTCGATTCCGTCGATCATGTCATCCTTGGAGTATTCAAACAGGTCGAGCGTCATCTGGCAGGCGATCATCTTGATGTCGCTCTCGATGGCCGCCTCCCGCAGCTCCTCTATCGAGGCCACGCCTTTCTTCTTGATGAGGTTCTTCATCATGGTGCCGGCAGCGGCGCCGACGCCGGGAAGCATGCCGACGATGTTCGGCATCGCCATGTGCCCGCCCATCATCGGCATTTCCATGGCCGGATTGCCCAGGGTGGTGAACTTGAGGTTGAGGTCCTTCTTGAGCAGGGTCAGCCCGTAGAAGGTGAAGAACATGGTCACCTCGACATCCATGGCCGCGGCCGTCGTGCCGAGAATGAAGGGAGGATACGCCCAGTCAAGCGACCCCTTCGTCACGATTATCGACATGCTCTTGGCATTTTCCAGCTCACCAGAGTCCAGCATTGAGGGCCCTCCCGAATGGTTTCTAATATTTGAGTATTTCAATTAAGGGATAGTAATATTAGTATCGCAACAAGTAAACTCTGCATTTACGCGGTCCGGTCCGGATAATATCTTTGTATCGGGCCGCTGTCGCAGGGAAATGGCGCATTCGAGGTGACGATCATGGACGCAAAGGTCAACTCTTCCGATATCAGGCACCTCGAGGAAAATTCGCAGCGCGCCAGCCGCCTTCTGCGGATCATGTCCAATGAAAAGCGGCTGCTCATCCTGTGCAACCTCGTAGGGCGCGAGATGTCGGTGCAGGAAATCCAGAAGGCCACGGGGCTGGGCCAGTCCACGGTCTCGCAGCAGCTTGCCATTCTCAGGGCCGAGCGTCTGGTGAAGCATCGCCGCCAGGCACAATCCGTCTATTACGGGCTGGACAGCCCCGAAGCCGCCGACATCCTGAACACGCTGTATCGCAACTTCTGCGGAAAATAGGGCCGGCCCCCCCTCTTTTTTTCGTTGATTCTCAAATGCTTGGTGCGCTCTCGCCGGCTCCGGGCGGCGGGTGCTCTTGCATTTTTCTGCGCAATGCAATCCAATATGCTAATATGTTATTATGAACCCGGCACGAAGACCGGGCGAGAACAAGGACAGGGACTGAAATGATCGAAACATTGAAGGAAACGGTGGTCGAATCCGCCGCGTTCTACATCGGCTGGGGCGGTCTGCTGCTGGGCATCGTCTTCGGCTTCATCGTCGCCCGCACGAACTTCTGCACCATGGGGTCGATCTCCGATATTCTCTCCTTCGGCGACTATCGGCGATTCCGCTCCTGGCTGCTTGCCGTCGCGGTGGCAATTCTGGGGGTGGCGGTCTTCGAAGCGCTGCAGGTGGCCGACATGAGCCGCACCATGTATCTGGCGCCCAACTTCACCTGGGGCGCAAATATCGTGGGCGGGCTGATGTTCGGCTTCGGGATGGTGTTCTCGGGCGGCTGCCTGAGCCGCAACCTGGTGCGCGCCGGCGGGGGTGATCTGCGCTCGCTGGTGGTGCTGATAATCACCGGCATCTTCGCCTTCATCACCATCGGGGGGTTGCTGGGGCCGGCGCGGGTGGTGCTGTTCTCGCCGCTGTCGATCAACCTTGCCAACATGGGGATGGAAACCCAGAGCCTCGGTGCGATCCTCGCCGCCGTCTCCGGAATCAGCGTCCGCACGGCCTCTCTGGTCATGGTCGCCCTGGTCGCCGGGGGGCTTCTGATCTACTGCCTGAAGGATCGCGATTTCCGCACCTCCTTCAGCCACATGGCGGCGGGTATCGGGCTGGGCCTGTGCATCGTGGCCGGCTGGTTCATCACCGGTCTGGCCTTCGACGATTTCGCCGACGTGCCGGTGCAGCTGATCTCGTTGAGCTACGTGCGCCCCACCGGCGACACGCTGGACTACCTGATGCGCTTCACCGCGCTCGGCCCGCCGGGCTTCGGTGTTGTCACCCTGGCCGGCACCCTGCTGGGCGGGTTCCTGGGCACGGTGAGCATGGGGCGCTTCCAGCTGACCACTTTCGCCAGCCCCTCGGATACCCTGCGCAACATGTTCGGCGCGGCGCTGATGGGGATCGGCGGGGTGCTGGCCCTGGGCTGCACCATCGGCCAGGGCATGACGGGCTTCTCGACCTTGGCGATCGGCTCGATCCTGGCCTTCCTCTCGATCGTTGCCGGCGGCGTCATCGGCATGAAGACGATGGAACGCATGGCCTGACAGCCGGTCGGAGGCAGAAAACGAAAGGCCCCGGAAAACCGGGGCCTTTTTCTTGAGGGGAAGGTTGGTTCAGTCGTCGTCATCGGTTTCCGGAAACAGCCGCACGGCCACCTTCAGGGCGATGTCGCGGTAGATCTTCGCATGCGGCCCGTCGGGCTCTGCCACCACGACCGGGGTGCCGGCGTCCGAGTTGCGGCGGATGTCCATGTGCAGCGGGATCGCCCCCAGGAAGGGCACGCCCAGGCGATGGGCGTCCTCCTCGGCGCCGCCATGGCCGAAGATATGCGAGGCCTCGCCGCAATGGGGGCAGATGAAGGTGGACATGTTCTCGACGATCCCGAAGATCGGCACGTCCACGTTCTTGAACATCTTCAGCCCCTTGCGCGCGTCGATCAGCGCCAGGTCCTGCGGGGTGGAGACGATCACCGCGCCCTGCAGCGGCACCTGCTGGGCCATGGTCAGCTGCGCGTCCCCCGTGCCCGGGGGCATGTCCAGTACCATCACGTCCAGCTCGCCCCAGTTGACCTCGCGCACCATCTGCATCAGGGCCGAAACCACCATCGGCCCGCGCCAGATGACGGGGTTGTCCTCTTCCATCAGGAAGCCCATGGACATCACCTTCATCCCGTAGCGCTCGATCGGCACGATGCGCTCGTCCTCGATCTGGGGACGTTCGGTGATGTTGAGCAACCGCGGCATGGAGGGGCCGTAGATGTCGGCGTCCAGCAGCCCCACCTTCAGGCCCAGAGAGCGCAGCCCCAGCGCCAGGTTGACCGAGGTGGTGGACTTGCCCACCCCGCCCTTGCCCGAGGCCACCGCAACGATCGTCTTGATCCCGGGCACGGCAGCCTGATGGGGGCGCAGATCGGGGCCGGGGGCCTCGGT
>WFPZ01000058.1 GCA_015487335.1 Paracoccaceae bacterium | reverse complement strand
TTGCGCGGCAAGGCTGATCTTCAACCCGGGGGGGAGGGCGGAATCTCCGGCAAGACGGGCGAAGGGGTGGAGGCCCTGATCCGGCGAATCACGGAAATCCTTGAAAAGCGGGCCAGCGGGGCCGGAACGGCGATCCGCGAGCGCCATCGCCTGGCGATGGAAGCCGCAGTTTGCTCTTTGGAATCGGCGCGAACTGAGTTAGAAGGCGGTCCCGGACGCGCGGAACTGGCAGCCGAAGAACTTCGGGCGGCGATCCACCAGCTCGATTCTCTTGTCGGCCGGGTGGATGTGGAGCACGTGCTCGACGAAATCTTCGCCAGCTTCTGCCTTGGCAAGTAGGTATGTTTCACGTGGAACATTGCGATTTCGATGTGGTGGTTGTCGGTGGGGGCCATGCGGGGGCAGAGGCCGCCCATGCGGCCGCGCGCATGGGCGCGAAAACCGCGCTTGTCACGCTTGCCAAAAGCGGAATCGGAGTGATGTCCTGCAACCCGGCCATCGGCGGGCTGGGCAAAGGCCATCTCGTGCGCGAGATCGATGCGCTGGACGGCGCCATGGGCCGGGTGGCGGACCGCGCCGGCATCCAGTTCCGCCTCCTCAATCGCCGCAAGGGGCCGGCAGTGCAGGGGCCCCGCGCTCAGGCCGACCGCGCCCTTTACCGCGCCGCCATGCAGGCGGAGCTTGCCGGCCTTTCCGGCCTGACGCTGATCGAGGGCGAAGCCACCGATTTTCTCATGCGGGGCAACGGGGTGGAGGGGCTGATCCTTGCCGACGGGTCCACGATTCGCGCCCGCGCGGTGATCCTGACCACCGGCACCTTCCTGCGCGGGGTGATCCATATCGGTGATGTCTCTCGTCCCGGCGGCCGCATGGGTGACAGGCCCGCCATTGGCCTGGCCGAGCGGATCGAAAGCCTCGGCCTGCCGCTCGGGCGGCTGAAAACCGGCACGCCGCCGCGGCTCGACGGCAGAACCATCAACTGGGAAGTGCTGGAAGAGCAGCCCGGCGATGACGACCCGGTGATGTTTTCCTTCCTCTCCAACGGGCCCTTCGTGCGGCAGGTGAGCTGCGGCATCACCCACACCAACGAACGCACGCATGAGATCATCCGCCGGAATCTTTCCCGCTCGGCCATGTATGGCGGCCGGATAGAGGGCGTGGGCCCGCGATACTGCCCTTCTATCGAAGACAAGATCGTGCGCTTTGCCGAGAAGCCCTCGCACCAGATCTTCCTTGAGCCGGAAGGGCTGGAAGACCACACCGTCTATCCCAACGGGATTTCCACCTCGCTGCCCGAGGAGGTGCAGGAAGATTACGTCCATTCCATTCATGGCCTTGAAAACGCACGGATAATCCAGCCCGGCTACGCCATCGAATATGATTACGTGGATCCCCGCGCCCTGCGCCCGACGCTGGAGCTGAAGGATGTCCCGGGCCTGTTCTTCGCCGGACAGATCAACGGCACCACCGGCTATGAAGAGGCCGCGGCCCAAGGGCTGGTGGCCGGACTCAATGCCGCGCGTCTGGCCCGGGGCGAGGGGCCGGTCGTCTTCGGGCGGGAGGAATCCTACATCGGTGTGATGATCGACGATCTGGTGACAAGGGGGGTGAGCGAGCCCTACCGCATGTTCACTTCGCGCGCCGAGTTCCGCCTTTCGCTGCGTGCGGACAACGCCGACCAGCGGCTGACCCGAAAGGGAATTGCGATCGGCTGCGTTTCCGAAGAGCGCAGGAGGCATTTCCTTGAAAAAATGGAAAGGCTGGAAGCCGCCCGGGCCCGGCTGAAGGCTGCCACCTTCACTCCGAAAGAGGCCGCCGCTGCGGGCATCAAGGTGGCCGAGGACGGCGGGCGGCGTTCTGCCCATGATCTGCTGTCCTTCCCCGGCGTGACCTTCGAGCATCTGCTGAAGCTCGACTCGACGCTTGCCGAGATTGACGAGGCCACGCGTGAACAGGCGGCCAAGGACGCGCTCTATGCCCATTACATCGCCCGGCAGGAGCGCGATGTGGAGGCCATGCGCCGGGATCAGGCGCAGAAGATCCCCGAGGATTTCGACTATTCCGCCTTGGGTGGCCTCTCCAATGAACTGCGCAGCAAGCTCAGCCAGGCCCGCCCGGCCACCCTTGCACAGGCGGCGCGGGTAGAGGGGATGACGCCGGCGGCGCTTACCCTCATCCTGGCGCGGCTGCGGCAGGGCGGGAAGCGGCGCTCTGCATGAACGGCCTTCGCGAGGATCAGCGCGCGTTTCTTCGCGCCGTGGATGTTTCACGTGAAACATTGGAGCGCCTTGCCGCCTATGAGCGCCTGCTGAAAAAGTGGAACCCTTCCATAAATCTTGTGGCGAAATCCACGCTCTCCACCATATGGAGCCGGCACTTTCTGGATTCCGCCCAGCTGTTCAACCTGGCGCGCCACCACGAAGGCCTCTGGGCCGATCTGGGCACGGGGGGCGGGTTTCCTGGGCTGGTCATCGCCATTCTGGCGATGGAGAGGGCGCCGGGCCTGCGCGTCACGTGCGTGGAGTCCGACCAGCGCAAGGCAACCTTTCTGCGCACCGTTGTCCGGGAGCTGGACCTGCCGGCAAGCGTGCTGGCCGAACGGGCCGAAGAAGCCGCGCCGCTGCGGGCCGACGTGCTTTCGGCCCGCGCCCTGGCCCCTCTGGCGCGCCTTCTGCCCCTGGCCGAACGACACCTGAAACCCGGCGGGCAGGCGCTTTTCCCCAAGGGGGCATCTTTTCGCGAAGAGCTTTCGGAAGCGCTTGAAAAGTGGTCGTTTCAGAGCGAAGAATGCCCCAGCATCACGGACGGCAGCGCCGTAATTCTTAGCCTTGGAGATATCAGGCGTGTCTGACCCAACCCGGCCGCCCGGCCCGAAAATCATCGCAGTGGTCAACCAGAAAGGCGGCGTGGGCAAGACGACCACCGCCGTCAACCTTGGCGCGGCGCTGGCGGAAGAGGGGCTCTCGGTGCTGCTGGTGGATATCGACCCGCAGGGCAACGCCTCCACCGGGTTGGGGATCGGCAAGGATCTGCGCGAAATCAGCACCTATGATTTGTTGCTCGATGATGCACCAATACAAGATGTGGTGAAGCCAACCTCCATCGAGGGGCTGTGGATCGCCCCCGCGACCACCGATCTCAGCTCGGCCGACATCGAGATGGTATCCAGCGAGAAGCGCAGTTTCCTGCTGCATGATGCCCTGCGCCAGCGCGGAATGGACGAGTTCGGCTTCGATTTCGTGCTGATCGACTGCCCGCCGTCTCTCAGCCTGCTGACCATCAACGCGATGGTGGCGGCGCATTCCATTCTGGTGCCGCTGCAAAGCGAGTTCTTCGCGCTCGAGGGGCTGTCGCAGCTGCTGCTGACGGTGCGCCAGATCCGGCAGACGGCCAATCCCGGGCTGCGGATAGAGGGAATCGTCCTCACCATGTATGACAGGCGTAACAACCTGTCGCAGCAGGTGGAGGCGGACGCGCGCGAGAATCTCGGCGACCTGGTGTTCGAGACGGTGATTCCCCGCAACGTCCGGCTTAGCGAGGCGCCGTCTTTCGCGCTGCCGGTCTTGCAGTATGACAGCGCCTCGAAAGGCAGCCAGGCCTATCGCGCGCTGGCGAAGGAGCTGATGGCGAAGAACGGGCGAATCAGAAGCTAGAGAGGGCGAAACATGGCAGACAACCGACAGGGCAAGAGGGGCCTGGGGCGCGGGCTTTCGGCGCTGATGGCGGACGTGGCGCCCCAGCCGCAGGACGATGCGGGAGAGCAGGGGGCGGCCCGGCCGGCCGAGCGGCTCGTGCCCATCGAGGACATCCACCCCAACCCCGATCAGCCGCGCCGCCGCTTCAGCGAGGAAGAGCTGAAGGAGCTGGCCGCCTCGATCCGGGAGAAGGGGGTTCTCCAGCCGCTGATCGTGCGAAAGAACCCAAGAAAACCATCGGTTTATGAGATTGTGGCCGGGGAGCGCCGGTGGCGCGCGGCGCAGCTGGCGCAGCTGCACGAACTGCCGGTGATCGAGCGCGACTATTCCGACGAGGAAGTGCTGGAAATCGCCATCATCGAGAACGTCCAGCGCGCCGATCTCAACCCGATGGAAGAGGCGGCAGGCTATCGCCAGCTGATGGACCGCTTCGGCCACACCCAGGAGAAGCTGGCCGAGGCCCTGGGCAAGAGCCGCAGCCACATTGCCAACCTGCTGCGGCTGCTGCAGTTGCCGCCCTCCGTGCAGGAACTGGTGCGAAACGGCAGCCTGACGATGGGCCACGCGCGGGCGCTGATCACCGCCGAAAACCCGGTGGAACTGGCCACCGAGATCGTGCGCAAGGGACTTTCGGTGCGTCAGGCCGAGAAACTGGCCAAGCGCCCTGCACGCGCCGTGAAGGAAAGGCCTGCGCCGAAGGAAAAGGACGCCGACACCCGGGCGCTGGAGAGCGATCTTTCCGCAACTCTGGGGATGAAGGTGACGATCGACCACAAGCCCGGACATGAGGGCGGGCAGGTGGTGATTCGCTACAAGTCGCTGGACGAGCTGGACGATCTGTGCCGGATCCTGACCTCCGGCTAGGCTGAGCCTGGAGTCATTCCTCGGGCAGAAGCTCGCGTATGACAGCGTTCAGCAGCGCGCGCCCGCGCGGGGTGGCGCGCAGGGTGTCGGGGCCGGTCTCAACCAGGCCAAGATCTGCCAACTCATTGATTTTACTGTAGGAAATATGACTTCCCGCCAGCCGCTCATAGCGGCTGGGAGAGATGCCCTCGCGCAGCCTCAGCCCCATCATCAGGTATTCGCCGGCCTGCTCGGCGCCGGTCAGGGCCACCCGCGCGCTTTCGCCCGTGCCGGTGTGCTCCACCGCCTCCAGCCAGCGGGCGGGCAAGAGGTGGGTGCGGGTGGCGAAGCGCTGGCCCTGCAGGGTGATCCGGCCGTGGGCGCCGGGGCCGATGCCGGCGTAATCGCCGTGCCGCCAGTAGATCAGGTTGTGGATCGATTCCCGGCCCGGCCCGGCATGGTTGGAGATTTCATAGGCCGGCATGCCGGCGGCCTCGCAGATATCCTGGGTGAGGAAATACATGTCGGCGGCAAGGTCCTCGTCGGGCAAGTCGGGCAGCGTGCCGCGGGCATGCCGGGCGCCGAAGGCGGTGCCGGGCTCTATGGTCAGCTGATAGAGCGAAAGATGTTCCGCCCCCAGCGTGAGCGCGCGGGAAAGTTCGGCCTCCCAGCTGGCCAGTGTCTGGTTCTGGCGCGCGTAGATGAGGTCGAAGCTGACCCTCGGGAAGATCGCAAGCGCCATGTCCAGCGCGGCCAGCCCCTCGGCCGTATCGTGCAGCCGGCCGAGGCGCCGGAGATCGGCGTCGTCAAGTGCCTGCAGCCCCACCGAAGCGCGGTTGACCCCGGCCTCGCGGTAGGCGCGGAAGCGGCTGGCCTCGGCCGAGGTGGGGTTGGCCTCGAGCGTGACCTCGAAATTGTTCGAGACGGACCAGGTGGCGCGGATCGCCTCCAGCAGGGCGGCAACGAGGGCGGGCTCCATCAGGCTGGGCGTTCCGCCCCCGAAATAGACACTGTTCAGACTGCGGCCGGGCAGTTCGGCCCCGAGGCGGGCGATCTCGTGCAGACAGGCCGCCTGCCAGCGTTCGTGGTCGATCTCCGCGGCCACGTGAGAGTTGAAATCGCAGTAGGGGCATTTGGCCTGGCAGAAGGGCCAGTGGATGTAGAGGCCGA
>WFPZ01000057.1 GCA_015487335.1 Paracoccaceae bacterium | reverse complement strand
GTCCAGCGAAACTCCTTGGCGCCGGGGAAGCGCAGGTTCAGGCAGTCGTGGCGATCGCGCACCAGCGCCTCGCCGTCCTCGGGCATGCCCCGGCGCGCCACATAGGCGGGGGCGGCGCACAGCACGCGCTCGCATTCGGCGATCACCCGCACCTTGAGGTTGCTGTCTTCCAGAAGCCCGAGATGGAACGACAGGTCCAGCCCCTCGGCCGTCATGTCGATCACCCGGTCGGACATGCGCAGCCGCACGTCGATGCCGGGGTAGTTGTCCTTGAAGGCGGGCACGGCGGGGGCGATGAAGCGCCGGCCGATCCCCAGCGGCGCGGACACGAAGACGGAGCCGCGCGGCTTTTCGGTAACCCCTGCAATGGCGGCCTCGGCCTCGTCGATGGCTTCCAGAACCTTGCAGGCGCCGCGGTAGAACAGGTGCCCGTTCTCGGTGGGCTGCAGGGCGCGGGTGGTGCGGTTGAACAGGCGCACGCCCAGGTGGCGCTCCAGATCGGAGATGCGGCTGGAGGCCACCGCCGGCGAGGTGCGCAGATCGCGCGCGGCGGCGCTCATGGAGCCCAGCTCATAGACCCGCACGAACATCCGGAGATTTCTGACGTAAGCCATCCGATTTTACGCGTTGTCTTGAAAGTCTGTAGATCATTTCAAGGATACACAAAAAGGTGGCCGCGGGTATAGCCTTGCGCAAGGCAATCGAGGAGAGGCAGATGTTCGACCTGGCGGTAATGGGCGACTGGCTGGAATTTGCGGTGCGCTGGCTGCATGTGATCACGGCGATCGCCTGGATCGGTTCGTCCTTCTACTTCATCGCGCTCGATCTCGGGCTGCACCGCGACCGCAACCTGGCAAGCGGCGCCGACGGCGAGGAATGGCAGGTGCATGGCGGCGGGTTCTACCACATCGAGAAATATCTCGTGGCCCCCGAGAAGATGCCCGACGATCTGGTCTGGTTCAAATGGGAAAGCTACACCACCTGGCTGTCGGGTTTTGCGCTTCTGGTGCTGGTCTATTACCTCGGGGCCGATTTCTACCTTGTCGATCCTGAGGTGCTGGACATCCCCACCTGGGGGGCGATTCTCATTTCGCTGGGCTCTCTGGGGCTGGGGTGGTTGCTGTACGACACGATCTGCAAGAGCCGCTTCGGAGAGGACAACACCCGGCTGATGGTGCTGCTCTACGTCATCCTGGTGGCCATGGCCTGGGGGTATACGCAGGTGTTCTCGGGGCGTGCCGCGCTGCTGCATCTTGGCGCCTTCACCGCCACCATCATGACGGCCAACGTCTTCTTCGTGATCATCCCCAACCAGAAGATCGTGGTCGCCGATCTGATCGCCGGGCGCACGCCGGATGCGAAATACGGCCGCATCGCCAAGCAGCGCTCCACCCACAACAACTACCTGACGCTGCCGGTGATCTTCCTGATGCTCTCCAACCACTACCCGCTGGCCTTCGCCAGCCAGTACAACTGGCTGATCGCCAGCCTGGTGTTCCTGATGGGGGTGACGATCCGGCATTTCTTCAACACCATGCATGCGCGCAAGGGCCGGCCCTGGTGGACCTGGGCCGTCACGGCGGTGCTGTTCATCGTCATCATGTGGCTGTCCACCGCGCCGATGTTCCGGGCCGACGGGACGGGCGAGGAAGAGGCCGCGCTGCAGGGGGCGGCGCTGAAATTCGCCTCGGCCGAAGGTTTCGAGGAGGTGCAGGACATCGTGCTTGCCCGCTGCGCCATGTGCCATGCCGCCGAGCCCCTCTGGGAGGGGATGCCCGCCCCGCCCAGGGGCGTGCGGCTGGAGACCGCCCGCGAGATCGCCCTGGCTGCGCCGCGCATCTACATGCAGGCGGGGCTGACCAACGCCATGCCGCCGGCCAACCTCACCTACATGGAACCGGAGGAGCGCGCCAGGATCGTGGCCTGGTATCGGGCGGCGACCGGCGGGGGCGGTTGACTCCGCGGCTTCGGGCCGGGCGCGGGCATGGCCGGGGGCCTGTCAGGGGCCGCTTACGGCACGACCCGGTTCTCCGGCAGGCCGGTGCCGGCGGCTTCGGCGGCGAAGGTCTTGCCGTGGTTGGGGCTCTTGTCCAGATCGTCGTCGCTGACCCCGAACAGCGCCGAGGTGCAGAAGAGGGTGTTCAGCCCCTCTCCGCCAAAGGCCGGGCAGCTGGTGTTGGCGGCGTCGAATTCCACCGCGCGCTGGAACTCGCCGCTGGATGAGTAGCAGGCCACCCGCCAGCCGCCCCACTGGGCGTTCCAGATGTTGCCCGCCGCATCCACCACCGCCCCGTCGGGCACCCAGCCCTGGCCCCTGAGATCCAGAAACGCCTCGGGCTCTCCACGAGGCCAGCCGTCGGCCGGATCCAGCCTCTGGCGCATGATGATGCCGACGGCGGAGTCGGTGAAATAGGCGAATTGCCCGTCGGGGCTGAAGCAGATGGCGTTCGGCACCGTGATGCCGGGGTAGAGCTTGCGCAGCTCGCCGCGGTAGTAGCGGTAGATCGCCCCGGCGCCCTTTTCGAAGGCCTTGCCCATGGTGCCGATCCAGAAACCGCCGAAAGGGTCGGCCCGCCCGTCATTGGAGCGGTTGGCGGGCCTGTCGGCCTCCAGCGGGACGAGCGTTTCGCTTTTCCCGGTGTCGAGGTGGAACAGCGCCAGCTCGGTTTCGCCGGCCAGCAGCAAGCGCTCTTCGTCGATCCAGCCCAGCGCCGAGACAAGGGTGTCGAAACTCCAGGAGTTGGTGGTGCCTGCAGCATGGGTGAAAAGCTTCCTGCCGAGGATATCGCACCAGAAGAGTTGCCCGCGCTGGGGGTGCCAGATCGGCCCTTCGCCAAGCTGGCACGGCGTGGGATCGAGGATTTTCGCTTCCATTCATGTTCTCCCGG
>WFPZ01000056.1 GCA_015487335.1 Paracoccaceae bacterium | reverse complement strand
CATCGTCAAGGCCGACGTGCTCGCCGCCTCCGCCGCCCCGCAGCCCGCAGCAGCCCAACCCGCGCCGGCTCCCGCCGCGGCCCCTGCCCCTGCCGCCGCTCCTGCCGCCACGCCGGCCCCGGCCGCCCCGCAGGCCGGCGGAAAGCGCATCTTCGCCTCGCCGCTGGCCCGGCGCATCGCCGCCGAAAAGGGAATCGACCTGACCACGCTCAAGGGCTCGGGGCCGCACGGGCGCATCGTCAAGGCCGACGTGCTCGCCGCCTCCGCCGCCCCGCAGCCCGCAGCAGCCCAACCCGCGCCGGCTCCCGCCGCGGCCCCTGCCCCGACGTCCGCCGACGCGGGACAGATCGCGCGGATCTACGAAGGGCGCGAATACACCGAGATCCCCCTCGACGGCATGCGCAAGACCATCGCCGCCCGCCTGAGCGAGGCCAAGCAGACGATCCCCCACTTCTACCTGCGCCGCGACATCCGGCTGGATGCGCTGCTGAAGTTCCGGGCCGATCTCAACGCGCAACTGGCCGATCGCGGGGTCAAGCTCTCGGTCAACGACTTCATCATCAAGGCCTGCGCGACGGCCCTTCAGCAGGTTCCCGAGGCCAACGCCGTCTGGGCCGGAGACCGCATCCTCCGGCTCAGACCCTCCGACGTGGCAGTGGCGGTGGCCGTCGAGGGCGGGCTGTTCACGCCCGTCCTCAAGGACGCCGAAAGCAAGTCCCTCTCGGCGCTGTCGGCCGAAATGAAGGATCTTGCCGCCCGCGCCCGCGAACGCCGCCTCGCCCCGCATGAATACCAGGGCGGCAGCTTCGCCATCTCCAACCTCGGCATGTTCGGCATCGACAACTTCGACGCCGTCATCAACCCCCCGCACGGCGCCATCCTCGCGGTCGGCGCCGGGGTGAAGAAGCCGGTGGTCGGAGACGACGGAGAGCTGACGGTGGCCACGGTGATGAGCGTGACGCTGTCGGTGGATCACCGGGTGATCGACGGCGCCCTGGGCGCGCGGCTGCTTCAGGCCATCAAGGACAACCTGGAAAATCCCATCGCCATGCTGGCCTGACCGGGGCTTCTTCTGGCCCCGGACACCCCCACCGGAGGTGGAAACCGGAACGCCGGGGCATGCCCCGGCGTTTCGACGTTTTCAATGGTTCAATGGGCTGGAGGCCTTTCCCATGGCATTTCATTCGCCCGGGTCGCGCCTGCGGCCCGGGCATGCGCCCGCCCCCCTGGCGGCCACCTGCCCTGTCGTTGCGCCGATGGCCGAATCCGTCAGGCGCGACAGGCCTTAAACCTGATCGTCGATCAGCTGGTCCATCTCCACCGAGGGGTGGTCGCAGCCCGCCTCGCCGACGATGCGCGCCGGCACCCCGGCCACCGTGCTGCAGGGCGGCACGTCGCGCAGCACCACCGAGCCGGCGGCGATCCGGCAGCAATTGCCCACCCGGATGTTGCCCAGCACCTTGGCCCCGGCCCCGATCAGCACCCCGTCGCCGATCTTCGGGTGGCGGTCGCCCTTGCACTTTCCCGTGCCGCCCAGCGTCACCGCATGCAGCATCGAGACATTGTCCCCCACCACCGCGGTTTCGCCGATGACGATGGAATGGGCATGGTCGATCATGATCCCCTGCCCGATCTGCGCCGCCGGATGAATGTCCACGCCGAAATGCTCCGACATCCGCATCTGGATGAAATAGGCCAGATCCCTGCGCTGCTGCTTCCACAGCCAGTGCGCCACCCGATAGGCCTGGATCGCCTGGAAGCCCTTGAAATACAGAAGCGGCTGGATGAAGCGGTGGCAGGCCGGGTCGCGCTCGTTGACGGCCACGATATCGGCCCGCGCCGCCTGCCCCAGCGCGGCATCCGCCGCATAGGCCGCATCGGCGATCTCGCGCAACAGCTGCTCGCTCATCTCGCCCGAGGCCAGCTTCTGCGCCATCCGGTAGGCCAGCGCCTTCTCGAGGCTCTCGTGATGCAGCACGCAGGCATGCACCAGCCCGCCCAGCAGCGGCTCCTCGGCCACCGCCGTCATTGCCTCCTCGCGAATCCGGCTCCATACCGGATCGAGTTCGGCGAGAGTCTTGCGCGTTTCAGCCATGCGGCTTTCCTCCGTTGTCTTCGCAGCCTACTACAGACAGCGGGAAAGCTCAAAACGCAAGGGCACAGGCGGAGAATTGACCGATGGACGAAACCGCCCGACACCGCTACCGCCAGCGCCTCGAAGAGCTGCGCGCCGAGCTCGACGGCCCCGCCGCGCAAGAAAGCGGCGCGCACCGGCCGGAGCCGCTCGACCAGCAGGCGGTGGGGCGGCTGTCGCGCATGGACGCCCTGCAACAGCAGGCCATGGCCCGGGCCGCGCAAGAGCGGCGCGCGCGGATGAAGGCCCGCATCGACGCCGCCCTGGCCCGCCTGCAGGAGGGCGAGTTCGGATATTGCACCGAATGCGGCGAGGAGATCTCCCCCGCCCGCCTCGACCTCGACCCGACCGTGCCCACCTGCATCCAGTGCGCCCGCGCCGGGGGCTGAAGCCCGGCGCGGGGCGCAGGCCTACATCCCGGGCAGCCCCAGCCGCATCAGATGCACCGACAGGCGCAGCCCGCCATCGGCAAAATCCCCGCCCTCGCCGGTCAGCAGCAGGTCGGTATCGGCGTAATAGGCCTGCGGCGCCCCGGTCAGCCCCCGCAGCCACGAGCCCTGCCCCAGCCCCAGGCCGCTGCCATAGCGGTTGTCCGAGCCCGCCACCCCCAGCCGCCAGGAGGTCAGCGTGCCGGTGATCGCCGTCGTCACCCGCCCGGTGACGCCGAAGACGATGGAATGGGCCGGGATCGCCGCGGCCACCGCATTGGTGGTGCCCGCCGTCACCACGTGGTCGAGCTCCACCACCTCGAAGGAGGTCGCCGCGTTCTTCGGCGAAAGCGCCACCACGCCCTTCGCCCAGGCGCTGCCGTCGAAGACGGCCGGGGCCGAGACATCCTCCACCCAGGCCCGCCAGCCGCGCCCCGGCGTGGCGAAGACCCAGCCGCCGTTGGCGTAAAGCGCCACCTCGCCCTCGCGCCCGGCCCATTCGTTGACCGCCCCCGTCGGCACGCCGTAGCAATCGCCGTCGGCGGCCACCGCCGGCGGCAGCGTCACGTCCACCGATTTCAGCACCAGCTGACACAGCCCGTCGAGCCGCACCAGCGCCTCGTTGACGGTCACGTGTTTCTGCGCCTGCGCCGCCTGCAGCAGCGGCAATCCCAATCGCGGAGAATTAGCCATTGATTTCCACCTTTCTGAACAAGCCGGGCCCGAACCGGGCCGAAATCTGCGCCACCTCGATCCGGTAGGGCGCCACCACCCCGTCGGCCGCCTGGTCGGCCGCCGCATAGCGCCAGGCCGGGGCGCTCACCGTTTCCTCGCGCACCACCGCTCCGGCCTGCACCACCCGCACCAGATAGCTTTCGCTCTCCTCGCCCAGCGGCACCTCCACCGACTGCCAGCTGTCGCCGTCGATCCGGGTGCGCCGGATCCAGCTCACCGCCAGATCGCCCGTGCCCTCGCGCCGCGCGCGCAGATGCACCGGAGCCAGCGGCCGCAGCCCGATTCCGTCGAAGGCCGCCACCAGATGCAGGTAGGAGGGGTCGTCCGGCGGCCGCCCCGCCGGGCCGATCCGCCAGTGCCGCGCCAGTCCGCGCGCCGCCTCGTCGAGGGCCACCTGCTCCACCGCCCCGTCGAGCAGCACGAAGATGCTGCCCGCCGGCCAGTCGGTGGAGGGCAGGGCATCGCTGCCGGCCTGCCCGCGCAGCCGCCCCGAGATTTCCCAGGTGTCGGGCCCCACCAGCACCGCATCGGTGAACTGGAACAGCTCCCAGTTGGCCGAGGAGCCATCCCCGATCGCCGCCAGGTTGGCGCCGGCCAGAACCTCCTCCAGAGAGGCCGAGGCCAGCGTCCCGCCGCCAAGCACCACCCGCAGCGGCGCGCCGCGGTCGATCATCCCCGGCCGGGCCGAGGCCAGCGCGGTGGCGGTTGTGCCCATCACCGCCGCCCGGTTCAGCAGATGGTTGAGCACATAGCCGTTGTCGGTGGTGGCGGAATGGATCGCCACCGACCCCGGCCAGGGCTGGGCGGTCGCCGCCACATGGGGCGCATGCGGCACCTCCGAGCCGCGCAACAGCGGCAGGTCCAGAAACACCGGCCACACCGGCACCGGCGCCACGAAGGGGCGCAGAACGCCGGGGCTGTCGGCGGCGTCAGAGGCGCGGTAGAGGTCTTCTTCCACCCGCACCGCCTCGATCAGCTGCCCCTCGCCCAGCGTCACCCGGTCGATGCGGTAGCGCCCCGTCTCCTCGTCGTCGCGCCACTCGATCACGTCGCCCGCTCCCAGCGCCAGCCCCGAGGGCGGCAGCGCCAGGCGCAGCCCGTCGCGCGCCACCCGCGCCTCGGCCAGCCAGCGCTCGGTCACCGCGCGCGCCTCCGCCCCGGTCAGCAGCAGCGCCATTTCGGTGGCCGCCACCGGCCCGCCCGGCTCGTCGGCGAACACCGCCTCCTCGGCGCGCACTTCGTAATCGCCGTCGGCGTCCACATAGCTCAGCCGCAGCCGCCCGGCCTGCTCGGCCCGGCCCGCGCGCAGCTTCTCGACGGGGCTGTCCTGCTCGGCCAGCCAGGCGACGGCCTGGGCGTCGAGCGCCGCCCTCGCCCGCCCGTCGCGGTTGCGGAACACCAGCTGCCCGCCGCGCTCCATCGCCTCGAAGCCGAAGGCCAGCATCAGCGGCTGCAAGGCGGCGCGGGCACTGTCCGCATCATTCACCGCATAGCCGCGCACCAGCCCCCATAGGGCGCTCACGTCCACCTCGCGCAGCCCCGCGCGCGCGCAGATCTCGGCCACCACGTCGGCCAGCCCCCGCGCGCTCACCCGGCCGTTGATCCAGTGCCCCCGGTAGTAGTTCTCCGCATCCGACCACAGCTCCCGGTTGGCCGGGAAGAACGGATAGGGCCGCGCGTCCCAGGCCCAGACATGGGCCCGGCTCATGTCCACCATCGGCCCGCCGTAGAGCGGCGAAACGGGGTTGTTGGCCTCGTCGTTCCAGTATTCCAGCATCGCCCGGATGTACTGGGCCTGCATCAGCTCGTCGCGCCGCCCGTCCGAGTAATGCGGCAGCCCCGATTCCGACGACTTGGCATCAAGAAAACGGTTGGGCTGGTTGGCCCCCTTGTCCACCGCCGCGCAGCCGTATTCGGTAAACCAGATCGGCTTGCTCTGCGGCACCCAGGGCGTGGGCGTGGCCTGACGCACCCCGCCGATGCGCTCGTGGTG
>WFPZ01000055.1 GCA_015487335.1 Paracoccaceae bacterium | reverse complement strand
GGCCGGGTCATCGTCGATCCGCCCGAGGGGCTGTTCCCGTCATGACACGGGTGATCGTGCACGCGGGCTTTCACAAGACGGGCACCACCAGCCTGCAGGCCTATCTGGCCCGCAACCGCAAGGCGCTTAAACCCTGGTTCGACTATTACGGCAAGGCCGAGTTCCTGCAGGCGGGGGCTGCGGCGCGCATCTACGGCCAGCGCCGCTTCGCGTGGCGCCGCCGGGCCTTCCGCCGCACCTTCCGCCGCTTTCTGGGCACCGTTCCCCGGGCCGAGACCATCGTGCTCTCGCGCGAAACCTTCGCCGGGGCCATGCCCGGCCACCGCGACTTTCTGGGCCGCACCCTCACCAGCTATACCCCCGCCGCCGTGCCGCTGGCGCGCGAGATCACCCGCGCCCTGCGCCGCCGCTTCGGCTCGGACACGGTGGTGGAGTTCCTCTACACCATCCGCGAGCGCGAAAGCTGGCTGCGCAGCGTCTACGGGCATCTGTTGCGCTCGATCCATCTCACCGAAGACTACGAGACCTTCCGCGCCGCCCTGGCCGATACCCCCGACCTGCGCGACCAGGCCAATGCGATCGCCGCCGCGCTGCAGCCGGTGCCGGTGCACATGGCCCGGCTCGAGGACTTCTCCGACCATCCCGCCGGCCCGGCCGGCGCGGTGCTGGTGCTGGCCGGCGTTCCCGACGATCTGGCCGCCTCGCTGCCGCCGGCGCGCCACGAATACCGCGGCCAGAGCCCGCAGATGCAGGCCGAGTTCCTGGCGCTCAACCGCTCCGGCCGCAGCAAGGCCGAGCTGAAGGCGCTCAAGGAGGCGATGATCGCCGAGGCCGCGAAGGAGCGCATGCCATGACCGACAAGCCGAGATCCCACGGGCGCAAGGCCATCGCCCCCTCCCTGCGCCCGCGCGAACTGATGAGCGACACC
Source organism: Paracoccaceae bacterium (assembly GCA_015487335.1). Taxonomy (GTDB): domain Bacteria; phylum Pseudomonadota; class Alphaproteobacteria; order Rhodobacterales; family Rhodobacteraceae; genus S012-89. The sequence continues at coordinate 10,251 of WFPZ01000055.1, read as the reverse complement.
CCCGAACTGGCCGGCGCCTGGACGGCGAAGGTCATCACCCTGTTTCCCGAGGTCTTCCCCGGCGTGCTGGGTGCCTCGCTTACCGGGCGCGCCCTGCAGGAGGGGCTGTGGCAGCTGCAGACGATCGACCTGCGCCGCTTCGGGGTGGGCAGGCACCGCAATGTCGACGACACCCCCGCCGGCGGCGGCGCGGGCATGGTGCTGCGCGCGGATGTGGTGGCCGCCGCCCTCGACGAGGCCGCCATCGGCACCCCGCCCCGGCGCGCCCTGTGGCCCGTCATCTGCCTGTCGCCCCGGGGCCGGCCCTTCACCCAGGCCATGGCCCGGCGGTTTTCGCAGGCCCGCGGCATGACGCTCCTGTGCGGCCGTTTCGAGGGGATCGACCAGCGCGTCATCGACCATTACCGCATCGAGGAGGTCTCCATCGGCGACTTCATCCTCACCGGCGGAGAGATCGCCGCGCAGGCCTTGATTGACGCGACCGTCCGGCTTATACCCCGCGTGCTCGGGAATCAGGCATCCACCGAGGAGGAATCCTTCTCGGACTTTCTGCTTGAACATCCCCAGTACACAAGGCCGGCCGTCTGGGAAGGCCGTGAGATCCCCGGGGTTCTTCTCTCCGGTCATCACGGCGAAATCGCCCGTTGGCGGAAGGCCATGGCCGAAAGGCTGACAAAGGAACGACGCCCTGATCTCTGGCGGGCTTACTGTGCCAAACACGGTAGGGACCCGGAAGAAGACCAAGAGCTCTGAGGACGCGGGAAACCTTCACGGGCGAACCGTGAGCAGATAGGAGTTGATCAGATGGACCTGATCGCGGAACTGGAAGCCGAGCAGATCAAGGCGCTCGGCAAGAAAATCCCGGATTTCAAGGCCGGCGACACGATTCGCGTAGGCTACAAGGTGACCGAGGGCACGCGCTCGCGGATCCAGAACTATGAGGGCGTGTGCATCTCGCGCAAGAACGGCAACGGCATCTCCGGCTCGTTCACGGTGCGCAAGATTTCCTTCGGCGAAGGGGTTGAACGGGTGTTCCCGCTCTACTCCACCAATATCGACAGCATCACCGTGGTGCGCCGCGGCAAGGTGCGCCGGGCCAAGCTCTACTACCTGCGCTCGCGGCGCGGCAAGGCGGCCCGGATCGCGGAAGACACCCATTACAAGCCGCTCGACAACGGCGACAAGGCATAAGGAGCGGTGGCATGAAAAAAGACATCCATCCCGACTATCACATGATCACCGTCAAGATGACCGACGGCACCACCTTCCAGATGCGCTCCACCTGGGGCAAGGAGGGCGACACCCTGGCGCTCGAGGTCGATCCCGGCGTGCACCCCGCCTGGACGGGCGGCGGAACCCGCCTGATGGACACCGGCGGCCGCGTGTCGAAGTTCAAGAAGAAATACGAGGGCCTGGGCTTCTGAACGCCCCCGCCCGGCAACACGCAAAAACGCCGCCCCCCGGGGCGGCGTTTTCATGTGTCGGCTCACTTTCTTCGGCTTCCAAATTGGCTCGACACCACATATAGTGGCCCGGCGCAGCAATCGGGCAGCGGGAATACCAAATGGCGCATATCATCGTCGTCGGAAACGAGAAGGGCGGGGCGGGGAAATCCACCGTCTCCATGCATGTCGCCACCGCCCTGGCCCGCATGGGCCACAGGACCGGGGTTCTTGATCTGGACCTGCGGCAGAAAAGCTTCGCCAGATATATCGAGAACCGCGTCACCTACTGCAGCCGCCACGGCATCGAACTGCCGATGCCGGAGTTCCACGAACTTCCGGAAATCGACCGTTCGACCCTGAGCGCCGGCGAGAACATCTACGACAGGCGCCTGTCCATGGCCGTGTCCGCGCTGGAAAAGAACTGCGAGTTCATCCTCATCGATTGCCCCGGCTCGCACACCCGCCTCAGCCAGGTGGCCCATTCGCTGGCCGATACGCTGATCACCCCGATGAACGACAGCTACATCGACTTCGATCTTCTGGCCCATGTGGACGGCGAGACCAACAAGATCATCGGTCCTTCCGTCTATTCTGAAATGGTCTGGAACGCCCGGCAGCTTCGGGCTCAGGCCGGGCTCGAGCCGCTGGACTGGGTGGTGGTGCGCAACCGCCTCGGCCCGCAGCAGATGCACAACAAGAAGAAGATCGGAGACGCTCTGCAGGCGCTCTCACAGCGCATCGGCTTCCGGGTTGCCCCCGGCTTCGGCGAGCGCGTCATCTTCCGCGAGCTTTTCCCCCGCGGCCTGACCCTGCTGGACCTGCGCGACATCGGCGTGGTCGGGCAGATGAACGTCTCCAACATCGCCGCCCGGCAGGAACTGCGCGAACTGCTCAAGGCCCTGAACCTGCCGGGGGTGAAGGTGGATTTCTGACCGCCTCGGGGGGATGCCCTGCAACGCCCGCGGCGTTTCCGAACCATCGATGTTCTGCAAGCGCCTTTGCGGGTCTCGCGCGCCCCACGCCGGTGTGGCGGGCGTTTCGTCAGCAGGTCGGCATCACCACCTGCAGGCAGACCCTGCCACCTTTTCAGACATCCGTCTCGACGGGAGAAAGTGGCGCGCTGGGGAGGATTCGAACCCCCGACCCCTTGATTCGTAGTCAAGTACTCTATCCAACTGAGCTACCAGCGCGCGGACACGCGGGATGTAGCGGCAGCGGGCGGGCTTTGCAAGGGGGGATTTATTCGGCGGCCTCTTCCAGGGCCATGATCGTCTTCGGCAGGCGGACGACGAAGCCGGTTCCCTCCGAGCCGGTGTAGAGAAGTTCCAGCCGCCCCCCGTGGCCGCGCGTCAGTTCGGCGGCAATCGCCAGCCCGAGGCCGATCCCGCCCTTGCGCGCCCCGCCCTGAAAGGGCTGGAAGAGGTGGTCCACCGCCTTCGCCGGCAGGCCCGGCCCGGTATCGGCCACCGTGATCTCCCATTTCTCGTCGTCCTCGGTGGCCCGCACCGTGATGGAGCCCGGCCTGCCGCTGCCCACGATGGCTTCGCGGGCATTGCGGATCAGGTTCGAGAGCACCCGATGAAGCTGCTCGGGGTCGGCGCGCACGATGATCGAGCGGGGAACCTCCATGACGAAACCCAGGTCGAAATCCCCCGCCGCCAGGCGCTCGTTGTCCAGCACGTCCGCGACGAGATCGGCCAATGCGAAACGGGTGAGCGCGGGGGGCGGCTCTTCGGCCTTGCCGAAGGCCAGGGTCGATTCGCACAGCCCCACGGCGCGGGAGATGGAGCCCAGAAGCTTCGGCACCACCCGTTTCACTTCCGGGTCGGCGCTGCTTTCCATCCGGTCGGCGAAAAGCTGGGCGGTGGTCAGGATGTTGCGCAGGTCGTGGCTCACCTTTGCCACGGCGCCGCCAAGCTGGGCCAGGCGTTCCTTCTGGCGCAGCGAGGCCGTCAGCTGCTTTTGCAGCGATTGCAGCGCCAGCTCGGCCTCGCGCAGCTCGGTCACCCCGGCGTTGGGTTCGATGATTCGCCGGGCGTCCTCGGGCGCCTCGGCATAGGAGATCATTGCATCGACCACCCCCTTGATCGGCCGGACCATGAAGCGGCGCACCGCGAGGAACAGCAGAATGGCCGTGAGAATCGAGATCACCGCCGAAAGCAGCAGGATGCGCAGCCCGTAGTCGATCATCGCCATGCGCAGGGGGGCGGTGTCCATGGTGACCTCGATCAGCAGGCCGGCCCGCTGCACGGGGGTGCCGATCACCCGGATCACCTGGTTTTCGGACTGGACGAGGGTTTTCATCGCATCGCGGATCAGCTCCCACGCGGTGGGGTCGCGCATGTCGTGGGTGGCGGCGATGGGCATCGGGATCGGAGAGGAAAGCACCAGCTGGCGCATCTCGTCGCGCCGCAGCACCACGTTGTAGACACCGGCGTTCTGCAACAGCTCCTGCTCCAGCCCCTCGTCGATCATGTCGTTGGCCAGAAGCGCCAGCGAGGCGATCTGCGCTCGCTCGAGGCGCAGCAGCAGATAGTCTTCGCGGAAACGGGCGACCGAGGGCACGAAGATCAGCACCTCGGCCAGCATCACGAAGACCGTGGTCAACAGCAGGAACCGCCCGGACAGCGAATTCAGGAACATGGCCCTCCCTCGGGGCTGCGCCTCAGGGCAATACCCTTTGCACGAAGCCCACTACGCGTTTGACCACATGACTATCAAACAGTCGCGGCGAGAAATAGGCCCCTGCCGCCCGCTTGCTGATCTCGCCCAGGGTGGGATAGGGGGCGACCATGGCAGCGATCTGCGACATCTTCATGTTGTTGGCCAGCGCCAGTGCCCACAGCCCGATCAGCTCGCCCGCCTGCGCCCCGGCGATGGAGGCCCCCACCGGGCGGCCCTTCACCACCATCACCTTGATCAGCCCCGTCGTCTGGCCCGAGGCCACGGCGCGGTCGTTGGCGCCGTAGGGGATGCGCACCACCTCCAGCCTGCCGCCATGGAGCTTGCGCGCCTGTGCCTCGGTGAGCCCGGCCTGAGCCAGCTCCGGGTCGGTGTAGGTGACCCGGGGAATGTGGCCGGTGCGCGCCTTCGAGGGAAGACCGAACAGCATCGAGCGGAGGATCACCCCGGCGTGGTAATTCGCGACATGGGTGAACTGCGGCCCGCCCGTCACATCACCGATGGCATGAATGCGCCGGTTGGTGGTGCGCATCCCCGAATCGACCCGGATCGCGCGGTCGTGCTCCACCGCCGCCGCCTCGAGCCCCAGGCCCTCGACATTGGCCTTGCGCCCCGCGGCGATCAGCAGGTGAGAGCCGCGAAAGACCCGCCCGTCAGAGGTGACGGCCTCGATGTCACCGGCCTGGCCGCGAAGCCGCGAAACCATGGCGCCCTCGGCGATCTCCACCCCCTCGCCGCGCAGCCGCTCCAGGACGATCGCCGCAAGCTCGGGGTCGTCCCGGCCCAGCGCCCTTTCTCCCTCGATGACGGTCACCCGCGCGCCAAGCCTGCGGTGGGCCTGGGCCAGCTCCAGCCCGACCGGCCCGCCGCCCACCACCAGCAGGTGCCGCGGGCACTCGTCCAGATCGAAGATCGTCTCGTTGGTGAGGAAGGGCACACCGTCCAGCCCCGGCAGCGGGGGAATGAAGGGCGAAGAGCCGGTGGCGATCACGAAACGCCGCGCCGTGATCACCGCGTCGCCGGCCTGCACCTCGGCGGGCGAGATGAACCGCCCGTATTCGCGGATCACCCGAACTCCGAGCCCCTCGAAGCGCTCCTGGCTGTCATGGGGGGCGATGGCGGCGATGGCCCGCCTCACATGCGCGCGAACGGCGGCATGGTCCACCCGGGGGGTCTCCGGTGCGATGCCGAAGGGCGCGCCGGCACCCATCACCTGGGCCTGCCGGGCGGCGGCGAGCAGCGCCTTGGAGGGCACGCAGCCGTAATTGAGGCAATCGCCCCCCATCCGGCCGCCTTCCAGCAACACCACCCGGGCGCCCATCTGCGCGGCCCCCGCAGCCACCGACAGCCCGCCCGAGCCCGCGCCGATGACGCAGATGTCGGTTCTGATCCGCTCCATCCTTCAGCCCCTCCCCTGCCTGACGAGCCGCAGGACCATCGGCAGGGCCGCCAGCACGCAAAGCCCGAGGATCGGCAGCAGGATGGCCGGCTCGAAGATGATGCCCGGATCAGGCGATTCGCCGCGGGCGAACACATCGCCCAGCCCCGCGCCGACGGAGGTATAGATAACCGTCCCGGGCATGATGCCGAAAAACGTGGTGATGAGGTATCTCGACAGCGGCACGCCCAGAAGCGCCGGGGCGAGATTGGCCACGAAAAACGGCACCGCCGGCACCAGCCGCATCAGCAGCAGCACCGACCACTGGTTCTCGTCGATCCCGGCCTTGATCCGCCGCAAGGCCCCGTCCGAGGCCTCCATCCGGGCGGCAAGGCGCTCTCCCAGGCCCCATTTCGCGGCCAGGAATATGGCCGACGCCCCGGCCGTGGCCGCCACCACGTTGAACAGCACGCCCGGGAAGATGGAAAACAGGAACCCCCCGACAAGCGTTGCCAGGGTGGCGCCGGGCAGCGAGAAGGCGACAATCGCCACATAGGCCCCGATGAAGGCCAGCACCGTGCCGAGGTAATTTGCATCGCGGAAGGCGATCAGGGTCTCGCGGTTGTCGCGCAGCATCTCGAAAGACAGATCATCGCGCAGCACGAAGGTGCCGATGGCCGCCACCGTCAACATGACGACGAGAGGCAGCCGCCGCATGAGTCCGCCGTTTCCGGGCCTTGCAATATCGTTCACGTCCTCTCCCCGGTTTTTTGCCTGTGCCAACATGCGCCCGGCACCGGCAATCATACAGCCCCCTCACGGGGCATTGATCTGCGGTGATGCCCTGTTTCAGCCAGGCGGGATGAAAACGGCAAGACGCACGGCAAACGCCCCGCTGCAATGTCGCACAAAACCGCACGCCTGCGAATTGACATGCCGCCGGCAAGGGCCTAAAGACCGGGCTTCGAACATTCACGGCCTTCGAACCTTTGCGGGTTTGGGCCGCCTGCGACGGAGACAACGCGATGAAGCGCACCTTTCAACCTTCGAACCTGGTCCGCAAGCGGCGCCACGGCTTCCGCGCGCGCATGGCCACCAAGGCCGGCCGGAAGATCATCAACGCTCGGCGTGCACGGGGCCGCAAGCGTCTGAGCGCCTGAGCGCTCCTCCACGAGGCAACCGATGACACCGCCGGAGGCATCTGTGGCAGGCGAAAGCGCCGGGGCCGCAGAGACGCCGCCGGCGGTGTCCGTTCGTCTGGAGGTGCTGCGCAGGCGCGGCGATTTCCTGCGCGCGGCCCGCGCCCGCCGGCAGGCCATGCCGGGGTTCATCCTGCAGGCCCGCAAGCGCGCCCCCGACGAGGCCGGAGAGGCCATCCGTGTGGGCTTCACCTGTTCGAAGAAGGTCGGAAACGCGGTAGCCCGCAACCGCGCCAAGCGCCGCCTGCGCGAGGCTGCCCGCCTCGTGCTGCCCGCCCATGGCCGACCCGGCTGGGACTACGTGCTGATCGGGCGGCCCGGGGCAACGGCGGAACGCCCCTTCGCGCTGCTGCTCGAAGACTTGAGAAGCGCCCTGGAAAAGATGCATGGAAAAGGGAAATGACCCCCCTTGCCCATATCGTCGCGCTGCCGGTGCGCGCCTATCGGCTGCTGTTCTCACCCTGGGTCGGGCACGGCTGCCGATACCAGCCCACCTGCTCGGCCTATGCGCTGGAAGCGCTGGAGCGCCACGGCGCCATCAAGGGCAGCTGGCTGGCCATCCGCCGCATCGGGCGCTGCCACCCCCTTGGCGGTTCGGGCTATGATCCGGTCCCCGGCGCCGACCCGGCCCATGACGAGGCCGGGAAAGGCAGGGCGGACAAGTCCTGAACTCCCCCCCGGCATTGCCCTTTTATGCGGTTTTTCGTATATGCAATTTCACGAATGATTGATCTCTGCCGCCGAACCAGGGAGGAACGCGCGATGTCTTTCGAATTTCAGGGCAGAACCATCGAGACGGACGCCAACGGCTTTCTCACGAACCAGGACGACTGGAGCGAGGACCTGGCCCGCCACATGGCCGCCGCCGAAGGGATCGGCGAGCTGACCGAGCGCCACTGGGACGTCATCAACTACCTGCGCGAGGAATATTTCGACAACCACCAGAACCAGCCCAACACGCGCACCATCATCAAGGCCATGAGCGCCGCCTGGGGCGAAAAGGTGAAGCAGAAGGATCTCTACGATCTGTTCCCGCTCGACCCGTCCAAGCAGGGCGGGCGCATCGCCGGACTGCCCGAAAGCCGGCGCAAGGGCGGCTACTGAGCGCAAGCGCCGGGGCGGAAGCGGCCCTTGCCGCCCTGCCTGCCGGGCTGTAAAGCGGGGCCATGCTCGACGAGGCCGACGACATCCATCCGCTTTTCCACGGCGCTCCGAAAACCACCGAGTTCCGCAAGCTGCGCAAGCGGATCGTGCGCAACGTGCGCGAGGCGATCGAAGCCTACGGCATGGTCGAACGCGGCGCGCGCTGGCTGGTCTGCCTTTCGGGCGGCAAGGACAGCTACACCCTTCTGGCCGCCCTGTACGAGCTGAAATGGCGCGGCCTGCTGCCGGTGGAGATACTGGCCTGCAACCTCGATCAGGGCCAGCCCGGCTTTCCGGCCACGGTGCTGCCGGAGTTTCTGGAGCGCATGCAGGTGCCGCACCGGATCGAGTATCAGGATACCTACTCGGTGGTTGTCGACAAGATCCCCGAAGGGCGCACCTATTGCGCCCTGTGCTCACGGCTGCGGCGGGGGCATCTGTATCGTATCGCGCGCGAAGAGGGCTGTTCGGCGGTGGTGCTCGGACATCACCGCGACGACATCCTTGAAACCTTCTTCATGAACCTCTTCCACGGCGGCCGTCTGGCGACGATGCCGCCGAAGCTGGTCAACGAGGAGGGAGACCTGTTCGTCTACCGCCCGCTGGCGCATGTGGCCGAAGCCGATTGCGCGAAATTCGCCCAGGCCATGAACTACCCCGTGATTCCATGCAATCTGTGCGGCAGCCAGGACGGGCTGCAACGCCAGCAGGTCAAGGCGATTCTCGACGAGTGGGAGCGCAACAGCCCCGGCCGCAGGCAGGTGATGTTCCGGGCATTGATGAACGCCCGGCCCTCGCACCTGCTGGACCCGAAACTGTTCGACTTCGCCGGGCTCGCGCGGAGAAAGCCGGAAGTTGATTAAAACTCTCGCCAACTTCCCGGCGCAGATTAACATCCCGGACAATTTCTGCCCCTAGGCTTTCCCCAGCTCAGCCGGCCCGCGCCGGACACGCAGATCGGGGAACGCCATGCGCAGCGACATTCACGAAAAGATCGGCGCCTTTCGGCACGGCCTCCGGGCCGCCCTGATGGGGCCGCAGACCCTCGCCTTCCTGCCCGCCCTCACGCTCGGGGCCTACTGGTATGGCGGCGAGGGGCTGCTGGTGTTCGTCGCCCTGCTGCTGCCGGCGCTGTTTGCCGTGGCGGGCATGTTCTCGGGCACCGGCCCGGCCTGGACGGCGCCACGCGATGGCGAAACCGAACTGCCGCTTGAAGGCGCGGCCGTAGCCGCGCTTGACCGCAATCTGGCTGCGGCCAGGACCTCCGGCATGAGCACTGCCGCCTTCGTGATTCTGCTGGATGATTTCTCCGCCACGGAAAAGCAGTACGGCCCCCGTGCCGCCTCGCTGCTCCTGCGCCGGGCTGGAGAACGGCTGAAAGCCGCGCTGCGCGACGAGGACCTCGTGGCGCGCCTCGAGGGCCCGGCCTTTGCCGCCGTCCTCGCCCCCGCCCGACGCGCCGATCTGGAGGCCCTGCTGCAGATCGGCGCGCGCATGCAGGCCGCTCTGGCCGAGCCCGTCTCGGTCGATGCCACGCGGGTTTACCTCTCGGCCTCGGTGGGCTTCTGCGTGCCGGGGCGCGCGCCTTCCCCGGACGGAGAAACGGTTCTGGACTGCGCGCGCGCCGCCGCGGTGACGGCCGCGGCCAACGGCGCAGGCTCCATCCGGGCCTATTCGCCGGAAATCCGGCAGATGGCGGCGGAACGTTCGCGCATCAGCTCCGAACTGGCGGAAGCTCTGGAGCTCGGGCAGATCAGGCCGTGGTTCCAGCCGCAGGTGTCCACCGATACCGGCGAGATAACCGGCTTCGAGGCCCTGGCCAGATGGGAGCATCCTGAAAAGGGCGTCATCCTTCCGGCCGATTTCCTGCCCGCCGCCGCCGAACAGGGGCTCATGAAACGTCTTGGCGAGGTCATCCTCTACCATTCTCTCACCGCCCTGCGTGACTGGGACAGTCGGCAATGCGGCATCCCGCAGGTCTCCGTGAATTTCTCCCAGGATGAACTGGCCGATCCGAAACTTGTCGAACGCCTGCAATGGGAGCTGGACCGCTTCGGCCTCACCGCCGACCGGCTGTGTGTCGAAATCCTCGAAAGCGTGGTGGCGAACGCCGACAATGACGTGACAACCCGCAACATCCGCTCGCTCTCCGAGCTGGGTTGCCGGATCGATCTCGACGATTTCGGCACCGGCCATGCCGCGATTGCCGGCATCCGCCGTTTCGGAGTGGACCGCATCAAGATCGATCGCTCGTTCATCGCCCGCCTCGACAAGGACCGCGATCAGCAGAACACCGTCACCGCCATCCTGTCCATGGCGGAACGGCTGAACCTCGACACCCTGGCCGAAGGGGTCGAGACGGTCGGCGAACACGCCATGCTCGCCCAGCTGGGCTGCCGCCACG
>WFPZ01000054.1 GCA_015487335.1 Paracoccaceae bacterium | reverse complement strand
CATCTGTTGCGCCGCCACGGCGGCCGGACGACCATCCAGGACGTGGCCGATGCGCTCGGCCTGTCCAAGGGCACGGTGAGCCGCGCGCTCAACAACTATCCCGACATCTCCGAGAGCACCCGGCTGCGGGTGGCGCGCAAGGCCGAGGCCATGGGCTACCGGCCGCTGGCCCAGGCCCAGGCGATCCGCACCGGGCGGGCGCGCTCGGTGGGGCTGGTCCTGTCGGTCGATGCGGAGAACACCCAGAAGCCCTTCCTCACCGATTTCCTCGACGGGGTCAGCCGGGCCGCCAGCGCCGAACACTGGACGCTGACGGTGGCCACCGCCACCTCTCAGCAGGCCGGGCTGGAAACCATGCACCGCCTGGTCGAAGAGCGCAAGGCCGACGGGTTCATCCTGCCGCGCACCCGCATCCACGACCCCCGCGTGGCCCTGTGCAAGGAGCTTTCGGTGCCTTTCGTGCTCTACGGCCGGGTGGCCGATCCGCAGGGCTGCGCCTGGTTCGACATCCGCGGCGAGGCGGCGATGCGCAAGGCGGTGCTGCGGCTGGCCGCAGCCGGGCACCGGCGGATCGCCTTCGTCAACGGCGGCGAGGAATACAACTATTCGGTGCTGCGGCTGGCGGGCTACCGCAGGGGCCTGGCCGAGGCCCGGCTGGACGAATCCCCCGAGCTGATCCGCACCGGCGCCATGACCCAGGAGGCCGGCGAGGCGGCCGCCGAGGCGCTGCTGGCGCTGCCCCGCCCGCCCACGGCGATCATCTTCGCGCTGGATGCCGCCGCGCTGGGGGCGTTCCGCACCGCCCGGCGGCTGGGGCTGGAGATCGGGCGCGATCTGTCGATCATCGCCTATGACGGCATACCCGAAGGCGCCTTCGCCGCGCCGGGGCTGACCACCTTCGGCGTCGATGCCCGCCGGGCCGGGATACGGCTGACGGAAATGCTGATCGCCCGCATCCGCGGCGCCGCCCCCGAATCCCTGCGCGAGCTGGCCGATGCGACCCTCGTGGTGCGCGGCTCGGACGGCCCGCCGCAGCTTGGCAGCGAAGAACTTGCCCGGAAGATCCGGGCCGGAAACCGGCAACGGAAACCTGACACAGGAGGAGGAGAACCACGATGACTTTCCAGCCACGAAAAGGCCACGCCAGGCTGATCCTGGCCAGCGCGATGGCGATGGCGCTGGCGCTCGGCGCTACCGGCGTCATGGCCGACACGATCCGCTTCTGGACCACCGAGGAACAGCCCGACCGGCTGGCCAAGCAGCAGGCCATGGCCGAGGCCTTCGAGGCCAGGACGGGTGTGGCGGTGGAGGTGATCCCCGTCACCGAGAGCGAACTGGGCACCCGCGCCACCGCCGCCTTCGCGGCCGGCGATCTGCCCGACGTCATCTACCACCCGCTGCAATACGCCCTGCCCTGGGCCGAGGCGGGCATCCTCGATACCGACGCCGCGACCGACGTGATCGAGGAGCTGGGCCCCGAGACCTTCGCCCCCGGCGCGCTGTCGATGGCCGCCGTCGAGGGGGGCTATGCCTCGGTGCCGGTGGACGGCTGGACGCAGATGGTCGTCTACCGCAAGGATCTGTTCGACGCCGCCGGCCTGGCCCCGCCCAACACCTACGACAACATCCGCGCGGCCATCGCCAGGCTGCACAACCCGCCCGAAATGTACGGCTTCGTCGCCGCCACCAAGGTGGACGAGAACTTCATGAGCCAGGTGCTGGAGCATGTCTTCCTCGCCAACGGCGTCAGCCCGGTGGATGAAAACGGCTTCAAGCCGCTCGACATGAAGAAGACCACCGAGGTTCTGGAGTTCTACAAGGCCATCGCCGAGGCCTCGCCGCCGGGCGATCTCTACTGGAAGCAGTCGCGCGAGCTCTACTTCGCCGGCAAGGCGGCGATGATCATCTGGTCGCCCTTCATCCTCGACGAGCTCGCCGGGCTGCGCGACAGCGCCCCGCCGACCATCAACGACGATCCCACCTCGCGCGAGCTGGCCTCGAAGACCGGCATCGTGACCAACCTCGCCGGGCCCTCCAATCCCGACGGCGCGGCCTGGGCCGACATCCGCTATTTCGGCATCACGGCGGATGCGGAAACCGAAGCGGCGATGGACTTCGTGCAGTTCTCCATGGATGAAGGCTATACCCAGACGCTCGCCATCGCGCCCGAGGGCAAGTTCCCGGTGCGCCGCGGCGACAAGTCTGATCCGACCCGCTTCGTCAAGGCCTGGTCGGAGCTGCCGGTGGGCGTGGACCGCAAGGCGCCGCTGAGCGAGCTCTACGCGCAGGAGATGATCGACGAGATCGTCGGCGGGCTTGACGTGGCCCAGCGCTGGGGGGTCAAGGAAGGGCAGCTGGCGCTGGCCTCGAAGATCATCAACAGCCAGGTGATCAACCGTCTGGTGCGCGAGTATATCGACGGGGTGCGCGACGCGGCCGCCACCGTCGAGGCGCTGAACGCCGAACTGGCCAGGATCCAGTAGCGGCATGTGGAAAGCCGGCGGCGAAAGGCCCGCCGCCGGCCGTTTCCCGCGAAGGCGCGGGCAGTCGATGTCAAGCGGAGCCCCGAGATGACATCCATGCAACCTCCCGCCGGCCCCGGGCCGCTGATGCGCCGCGAGGCCCGTCTGGCCTGGGGCCTGCTGCTGCCCACCATCCTCAGCGTCTCGCTGGTGGTGGTGCTGCCGCTTCTGGCGGTGTTCTGGATCAGCTTCAAGCCGGTCAGGCTGGCCGATCTGCGCGCCCCGGTGCCGGTGGTCAAGGAGACGCTGCGCGGCCGGCCCGAGGCGCCGGGAGATCCGGCCATGCTGGAATACCGGCTGCGCAACTCCAGCCGGGACAAGGTGATCCGCGACGTGGTCCTTGAAGACGTGCTGCCCGAGGGGCTCGCCATCACCGAACTCGACCCGCGCTGCAGCCTCGAGGGGCGCGTGCTGCGTTGCGTCTTCGGCGACATCGAGGGCGGCTTCCGCGACAGGCTGCGAATGCCGGTGGAACTGGAGCAGGCCTTCTTCGACAGCGGCGTGCGGCTCAAGGACAGCCCCGTCACCGTCAGCGGCAGGTCCGAAAACGTTCTGACCAACGGCGAATTCACCCTCGACAACTTCCGCCGGGTCTTTGACGGGCGCCAGTTCTGGGGGGTGCTCGGGGTGACGGTGTTCTATACCGTCTTCGGCACGCTGGGGGCGCTGGTGCTGGGGCTGTTCTCGGCCATGCTGCTCAACCGCTCTTTCAGGGGGCAGGGCATCCTGCGCGGGCTCTACCTGTTTCCCTATGTCTCGCCGGTGATCGCCGTGGCCTTCACCTGGGTGACGCTGTTCGACCCGTTCTCGGGCTCGGCCAATGCGCTGCTGATCCGGATGGGGGTGACGCAGGCCCCGATCAATTTCTTCGGGCAGAAACCGCTGGCGCTGATCATGGTCACGGTATTCGAGATCTGGCGCTACTTTCCGCTGTCCTTCCTGTTCATCCTGGCGCGGATGCAGTCCATCGACGAGGACATGTACGAGGCCGCCGACATGGACGGGGCCTCGCCGTTCCAGAAGTTCCGCTATCTCTCGCTGCCGATGCTCATGGGGATCCTCAGCGTGCTGTTCCTGCTGCGCTTCATCTGGACCTTCAACAAGTTCGATGACATCTTCCTGCTGACGGGCGGCAATGCCGGCACCCGGACGCTGACGGTGAACGTCTACGAGCAGGCCTTCGCGGTTTCCAACATCGGCGCGGGGGCGGCGGTGGCGGTGGTGATCTTCGGCTGCCTGATCCTGTTTTCGATCCTGTTCTTCAGATATGCCAGCCGGGAGGAAGGGCTGTGAGGGGCGCGCGCCAGACTTCATGCCTCCGGCGGGAGTATTTCGGGCAAGATGAAGGAGGAACCCCATGAGGCGGGGTTATGTCACGGGCCCGGTGCTGGGCGTGCTGTGGGCGCTGGTGGCGGCCACGACGCTGTCGGTGGTGCTCAGCTTCGCCACCGGCGACGCCTACCGCCCCGGTCTGGCGGGCTCGGTTCTGGCCGGGGCGCTGGCGGGGCTTCTGGCCACCGGGGCGGGCAACAGGTGGCTGGTGGCGGGGCTCACGGTGGGGATGGCGTTCGCCCTGGGGTTCGTCTGGGCGCCGGTGATCGTGGAGCCTGCCCCGGATCCGCTCTGGCGGCTGGTGGTGGCGGTGGCGCTCGGGCTGGGGCTGGCCTGGCCGCTCATGGCGATGCTGGCGGGCATGCCTCGCGGGGCGCTCACGCGCCACGAGTTCGAGGAGGCGGTGATCAGGTTTCTGACCGCCTTCGGCTATGTCTTCTTTACCGCCATCGTCGCCATTCCCTTCTACGTCATGGTGATGACCAGCCTGAAAAGCCAGCAGGAGCTGCTGGCCAACCCGCTGGATTTCTCGCTGGAACCCGGCCGCGGGTGGGAGCTGTTTCGCAGCTACCGCGAGCTGTTCGCCGATTTCGGTTTCGGCCGCTACATGTGGACGTCGTTCTATGTTTCGGTGCTGACGGTGTTCATCACCCTGCTGTTCAGCGTGCCCGGCGCCTATGCGGTGGCGCGGCTGCGCTTTCGCGGCCGGGCGGCGCTGTCGCGCTCGATCCTCCTGATCTACATGGTGCCGATGATCGTGCTGGCGCTGCCGATCTACATCGCCTTTTCCATGACGGGGCTGCGCAACTCGATCGCCGGGATCGTGATGATCTATCCGGTGACCACCATCCCGGTGGCGCTCTACATGTTGCAGGGCTATTTCCGGGGCATTCCCGGCGAGGTGGAGGAGGCCGGGCTGATGGACGGGCTCAACCGGCTGCAGGTGATCTGGAAGATCACCCTGCCGCTGAGCCTGCCGGCGCTGGCCTCCGTCTCGCTCTATGTCTTCATGATCGCCTGGAACGAGTTCCTGCTGGCCTTCATGCTGCTGGACGATCCTGCGAAATTCACCCTCACGCGCGGGGTGACGATGCTCAACTCCTCGGAAATTCCCCGCCAGCACCTGATGGCCGGGGCGGTGATCGCCACCCTGCCGGTGATGGTGCTGTTCCTGGGGCTGGAGAAGTTCATGACCCGGGGCCTGACGGCCGGGTCGGTCAAGGGATGAACCGCATGGACGAGATCTCGGAGATGGACCGCAGGGCGCGCGCCATCCTCGGCGCCAACGACCGCGGCGGATATACCGTGCCCACCGACGGGCTCTATCCCTACCAGTGGAACTGGGACAGCGCCTTCGCCGCCTGGGGCTTCGGCCGGTTCGACCCGGCCCGCGCCTGGGCCGAGCTGGAAACCCTGTTTTCCGGCCAGTGGGAAAACGGCATGGTGCCGCATATCCTGTTTCACAAGGCCGATCCGGGCTATTTTCCCGGCCCCGAAGTCTGGGGCTGCAAGGGGCCGCTGCCCTCTTCGGGGATCAGCCAGCCCCCGGTGGCCGCCAGCTTCGCGCGCCGCATCCATGAGGCCGACCCCGCGCTCGGACGCGAGGCCATGGCCCGGCTGTGGCCGCGCTTCATGGCCTGGCACCGCTGGTTCATGACCTGGCGCACCGACGAGGCCGGCGCGGTGTGCATCACCCACCCCTGGGAAAGCGGGCGCGACAACGCCCCCGACTGGGACGGCGCCATGGCCCGGATCGACCCGGCGGGCGTGGGCGAGTATCAGCGCCGCGACACCGCCCATGTGGATCCGCACATGCGCCCCACCAAATACGATTACGACCGCTACATCTGGCTGGTCCAGCTGGGCCGCCGGCTGGGCTGGGACGAGGCCGCCATGGCCCGCGAGAACCCCTTTCGCGTGGCCGACCCGACCATGACCTTCACGCTGCTGCGCGCCTGCCGCGACATGGCCGCGCTGGGGGGCGAGCTGGGCCGGGACACGGGCGAGATAGAGGAATGGATCACCCGTCTGGAGGCCGGCGCCGCCAGCCTGTGGAACGAGGCCTTGGGCAGCTATGATTCGCGTGACGTGCATGCCGGCACGTGGTCCGGGGCGGTATCGAACGCCTCGTTCCTGTGCTGGTACGCAGGGCTGGAGAACGCGCGCATGCTGGAACGCTACGACCGCATCGCGGCAGCGGTGAAATACGCCGTGCCCAGCATCGACCCGGAACATCCGCTCTTCGACCGCAAGAGATACTGGCGCGGTCCGGTCTGGGCGATCATGAACGCCCTGATCGGGATCGGGCTGCATGACATGGGCCACCGGCGGCGGGCCGAGGCATTGCGCCGGCAGACGGGCGAGCTGATCGCAACCCGCGGATTTGCCGAATATTTCGACCCTCTCGACGGCAGCCCCGCGGGGGGCGGCGCCTTCACCTGGACGGCCGCCGTCTGGCTGGCCTGGGCATCGGACAGCGCGGAGCAATACTGATGGGAGCCATCGAACTGAAAGCCGTCGAGAAGTGGTTCGGCGAAGTGCCGGTGATCAGGGGCATCGACCTGACGATAGAGGACGGCGAATTCGTCGTCTTCGTGGGCCCTTCGGGGTGCGGGAAATCCACCCTGCTGCGGATGATCGCGGGGCTGGAGGAGACCTCGCGCGGGCAGATCGTCATCGACGGGCGCGACGCCACCGCCGAGCCGCCCTCGAAGCGCGGGCTGGCGATGGTGTTCCAGTCCTACGCCCTGTACCCGCACATGACGGTGGCCGAGAACATGGGCTTTGCGCTGAAGACCGCCGGCGCCCCGAAGGCCGAGATCGAGGCCAAGGTGGGCGAGGCGGCGCGCATTCTCAAGCTGGAAGACTATCTGGAGCGCCGCCCGAAGGAGCTTTCGGGCGGCCAGCGCCAGCGGGTGGCGATCGGGCGCTCGATCGTGCGCGACCCCACGGCCTTCCTCTTCGACGAGCCGCTTTCCAACCTGGACGCGGCGCTGCGGGTGGAGATGCGCTACGAGATCGCCAAGCTCCACCAGACGCTGAAATCGACGATGATCTACGTCACCCACGACCAGATCGAGGCCATGACCCTGGCCGACAGGATCGTGGTTCTGGAAGGCGGAAGAATCGCGCAGGCAGGCCCCCCGCGCGAGCTTTACGAACGCCCCGCCAACCTGTTCGTGGCCCAGTTCATCGGCAGCCCGAAGATGAACGTCCTGCCCTGCCGTGCCGAGAACGGGCTCTACCGGATGGAGGGCGCCCGGGGCGGCCCCTACGGCGGAGACCGCCCGGGCGTGCATCTGGGCATCCGGCCCGAGCACATCCATGTGCGCCCCGCCGGGCAGGGCAATTT
>WFPZ01000053.1 GCA_015487335.1 Paracoccaceae bacterium | reverse complement strand
CCCCCGCCCATGGTGTTCACTTCTTGAGAACCCAGTCCTCGGCATCGCAAATGCCCAGGGCGCAGCCGCGAATGTTCAGCCCGGCTTCGGTAAATGTCACGGTGCCGTTGAAGCGCATGAAGCCCGGCATGTCGGGGTGTTTCATCCGCTTGCCCTTCCAGGTGCCGTCGGGCTGTTCGCTCATGCCGTTGCACATCTCGTAGTCATCAGAAGTGCGCCGGCAGTAGAGCTTGCCCTCGTAGACGAAGACGACGATCTCCTGATCTCCCTTGCGCAGGAAGGTCATCGGGCCATCCTTGACACCGGCGGCGAAGGCCGGGGCGATGGCGCTGGCGGCAAGGGCCGCCGCGGCGGCCAGAATTGCGGGTTTTCTCACTATTATCTCCCTGTTTGTGATGGTTTTGCGCCGGTTATGTTAAGGTTGGAAATGCAAAAATGCAAATATGCTGAGTATTTGATGTACATCCGCACACCCCATGTGCCCGGCCCCGGGCTTTCCCCATGAAGTAGACTACAAGTGCACAAAGGCCACAGTTTCTTGTGACTTTCATGAGATGTTGGGGATATTGCGCCAAATCCCCCAACATGTGGTTGATCTTCGGCAGAGCGCATTGTATCTGTCCCCGCACAGGTGCATGGACGCGGTAATGCATCAGCTGACGCTGAGGGGGCTCGGATACAAAGGTAACCGGGCCCCTTTTTATTGGGCTGATTTCGTTGGGCTGACGGGAGGCGCTCATCGGTCCGGGCGGGCACCTTGGCAGGCCGGGCAACTGGCATGCGGGCACAGGAAAAGGCGCCAGGTGCTCAGACGCGGTCTTCGCATCGTGCCTTGCGGCACACCCTGACGCCTTCCTGAACCTTCCACCCCGAAGGGCTTCCGGCTCATGTGCTCCGGTTCCGAAGAACCGTCGCCGCCACGATTGACCCGAAGGTCATTCGTGGCCCGCTTGGGCCCCTCGGTAGACCGACCTTCTCACACTGATTCAAAGAACCCTTGCGATCCAGCCGGCTTCCCTGAAACCTTCCTGGAACGTTCCGGATCCGAAGAACCTTCCCCTTCCGTTCCGGCCTCGCGGAGCCCTTGCGTACCGCCCGGATCCCGAAGGACCCCTGCGGCAAGTTGAGGTTTGCAAATGGAAGTGAGTCTCGCAAGGAAAAAACGCGGGTGCGACAAAATTTCCTGAAGATAAACCCTTGAATTTGCTGTGGAAAACCGGTGGATAAGTGGGATTGTCCAGCGAGCTCAGGGGGTTGTGGGGCAATCTTCAGAGCACTGCATTCCCGGCGCGGCAGGCGCGGGAAGAGGGCCGCGCGGCCAAGTGTATGAAGGGTTGCCGGACAAGGTGCAAGAGGGCCCGCGCAGGCGGGCCTTCGCCGGTGCGACGGCAGGAAAGCCGCCCCGGGGAGTGCGTTCGGAGGGAAGGCCGGCCGGGCCGGCTACTGCAACTCGGTAAGCTTTCTGGCCAGGAACCAGGTGGCCGGAAAGGCCAGGACGAAACCGATGGCCGCCGCGACAAGCAGCGCCCCTTGCGTGTCATTGCCCGTCACGAGCATGGCGAGAACGCCGATCCCCATGAAGGTGACGGAAACCATGAAGAAGAGGATGAATGCAAGACGTGTCATGGATGGCCCTTCTGCTGAGACTTTCGCCCCGGCGCATAGCGCGGCGCGAACGGACGGTCATTGATCTGGGTCATGTTTTCGGAAGGGACAGGGCGGATGGCAAGCCAATCATCCCCCCCTGCGGCTTTCTCACCCATCCATCTTCAGCGCCTTGATGAACGCCTCCTGCGGGATCGAGACCTTGCCGAATTCCCGCATCTTCTTCTTGCCCTTCTTCTGCTTCTCCAGAAGCTTCTTCTTGCGCGTGGCATCGCCGCCGTAGCACTTGGCGGTGACGTCCTTGCGCATGGCGGAAAGGGTTTCGCGGGCGATCACGCGCCCGCCGATGGCCGCCTGGATCGGGATCTTGAACATGTGGCGGGGGATCAGCTGTTTCAGCTTTTCGCACATGGCCCGGCCGCGAGCCTCGGCGCGGTCGCGGTGGACCAGCATCGATAGCGCGTCCACCGGCTCTTCGTTGACGAGGATCTGCATCTTCACGAGGTTGTCCTCGCGATAGCCGATCAGCTGGTAGTCGAAGGAGGCATAGCCCTTGGTGACGCTCTTCAGCCGGTCGTAGAAATCGAACACCACCTCGTTGAGCGGCAGGTCGTAGACCACCATGGCGCGGGTGCCGGCATAGGTGAGGTCAAGCTGGATGCCGCGCCGGTCCTGACACAGTTTCAGCACGTCGCCGAGGTATTCGTCGGGCACCAGGATGGTGGCCTTGATGCGCGGCTCCTCGACGCGGTCGATGGTGGCCGGGTCGGGCATGTCGGCGGGGTTGTGCAGCTCGATCATCGAGCCGTCGCGCAGGTAGACGTGGTAGATCACCGAAGGGGCGGTGGTGATCAGCTCGATCCCGTATTCGCGCTCCAGCCGGTCGCGGATGACCTCCAGGTGCAACAGCCCCAGGAAGCCGCAGCGAAAGCCGAAGCCCAGCGCGGCCGAGGTTTCCATCTCGTAGGAGAAGGAGGCGTCGTTGAGGGCCAGTTTCTCGATCGCGTCGCGCAGATCCTCGAACTCGGCCGAATCGACAGGAAAGAGGCCGCAGAACACCACCGGCTGGGCCGGCTTGAAGCCCGGCAGGGGCTCGGCGCAGGGGTTCTTTTCATGGGTGATGGTATCGCCCACCCGGGTGTCGCGCACCTGCTTGATGGAGGCGGTCAGCACCCCGATCTCGCCGGGGCCGAGCTCGGGGATGTCCTCCATCTCGGGCTTGAGCACGGCAAGCCGGTCCACCCCGTAGGATGCGCCGGTCTGCATCATCCTGATCCGGTCGCCCTTGCGGATCACCCCGTCCATCACCCGGATCATCACCACCACGCCGAGGTATGGATCGTACCACGAATCCACCAGCATGGCCTTGAGCGGCGCGTCGCGCTCTCCCTTGGGCGGGGGCAGGCGGTTGACGATGGCCTCCAGCACCTCCGGGATCCCCTGCCCCGTCTTGGCGGAGATCTCGATGGCATCGGTTGCATCAAGCCCGATCACGTCCTCGATCTGCTCCTTCACGCGCTCGGGCTCGGCCGCCGGCAGATCGATCTTGTTGAGGACGGGGACGATCTCGTGGTCGGCGTCGATGGCCTGGTAGACATTGGCCAGCGTCTGGGCCTCCACCCCTTGCGTGGCATCCACCACCAGAAGCGAGCCCTCCACCGCGCGCATGGAGCGCGAGACCTCATAGGCGAAATCCACGTGACCGGGCGTGTCGATGAGGTTGAGGATGTAGGTCTG
>WFPZ01000052.1 GCA_015487335.1 Paracoccaceae bacterium | reverse complement strand
TCGCTTCGGCGAGCAGCGCCTTGATCGGCTCGGGGTAGTCGTGCTGGGCGAGAATGGTTTCCAGCACGCCATCGAGGCGGGCCACCCGGCCGCGGATGTCGGCGCGGTCAAGCTGAAAGGGAAGGACGGTATCGTCCCAGGCGATGAGGGTACCGATCGACATGGGGTTTCCTTGTGCGGCGCTCGCTGGCATACCCTGTCCATATATGCGGGGCAACCGCGCCGAAAAAGAGCAGTGCCGGAATGATCCGAAGATTTGGAGAGCCCGTGCGTGCGGGCGTGCGCTACCGTCTGCGGCCCGGGGTCTATGCGGTGATCACCGACGGCTTCTCGGTGCTGCTGACCCACCAGGCCGAGCCAATACCCGAATTCCAGTTGCCTGGAGGCGGCATCGACCCTGGCGAATCGCCGCTGGCGGCGCTGCATCGCGAGGTGATGGAGGAAACCGGCTGGCGGATCGCCGAGCCGGTACGGCTGGGGGCGTTCCGCCGTTTCACCTTCATGCCGGAGTATGATCTGTGGGCCGAGAAACTGTGCCATGTCTATCTGGCGCGGGCGGTGCGCCGCCATCGTGCCCCTTCGGAGCCGGGTCACCGGGCCGAGTGGATGGCGCCGGAAAGGGCGCTGCGCCTGCTGGCCAATGAAGGCGACAGGCATTTCGCGGCGCGGGCGCTGGGGGCGGGCTGAACCTTGTGCTGACGGCGTGCCTCAGCCTGCCGCCCCGCGATATTCGAGCAGCAGTGCCGAGACGTCATCCTCCAGGTCTTCGCGTCGGGCGAAGGTCATGGTTTCCCGAAGCAGGGCATCCAGGAAGGCGGGGCCGCCGAGGCCGGCATTGCGGCACAGGCTGGTCACGATGCCGACTTCTCCGAACATCTCTCCGTGCGTGTTGGGGCATTCGGTAATGCCGTCGGAGGTGATCAGCATCCTGTCTCCGGGATGCAGCCTGAACTCGTGTTCCTCCCAGTCGGCCTCGGGGAACAGACCCACGGGAAACCCGCCCTGGCCGTGAAATTCCACCCGCCCGTCGCTGCGCTGCACGGCGGTATGGGGGTGGCCGCACTGGGCGGTGACGGCGCGCCCGGTGCGCAGATGGAAATAGACCAGAGACATGGTGAAATAGATGTCGGTGCCGATGTCCCGAAGAAGCATGCGGTTGAGGCGGCGCGCGGCTTCGGCCGGAGAACGCAGGGCGCGGGCCGAGGCCTTGCCGGGGCTCAGCCCGAAGCCCATGCTGCCCGAGGTGGCCGAGAAATAGGCCGCCAGACGGGCCGTCATCAGGGCCGAGGCAATCCCATGGCCCGAGACATCGATGGCAAAGAGGCCGATGCGGTTTTCGGTGATCGGGAAAACGCCCACCAGATCTCCGCCGATATGGCCGGCGGGGCGGAACAGAAGCGAGACCCGGGCCGCGCCGAACTCGTGCTCCCTGTCCTGAATCAGAGACTGTTGCAGGCTTTTCGCCTCGATCAGGTCACGCTCCAGCGCATCGTAGAGGCTGCGGATCTCGGCCAGGGTTTCGCTGACAAGACGGTTCTTCTCCGCCAGCTGGCGCTGGGTTTTCAGAAGCCGCGCCCCGGCACGGATGCGGGCGCGCAGCTCGCTGGCGGCGACCGGCTTGGAAAGGAAATCATCGGCTCCGGCATCGAGGCCGTGGGCGATTTCATCCTTGCCGGAACGCGAGGTGAGCAGGATGAAATAGCCGTAATCGGCGATGTCGAGCCGGCGATAGGCCTGGCACAGTTCCAGCCCGGACATGCCGGGCATCATCCAGTCGCTGATGATGATATCCACCTGGTGGGTGCGGCACATCTCGAGCGCGGCGGCGCCGCTGTCGGCCTCGAGCACGCTGTAGCCCCACTTTTCGAGGCAGGCGGAGAGTATGCGCCGCTGTGCGCGGGAATCATCGACCACCAGAACGTGGCAGACGTCTTCGCTTGCCGGTTCGTCCCCGGGAGGGACGGCTGTGGTACAGGCCAAAATCAACGTATGCTCCAAATGACACCCGCAGGCTGCGCCTCTTTTAGAGCCAATTCGTGTACGAGAACCTAATTCGCGAAATTCGGGGCGATTTTTCTCTGTGCTTACCTGGAATTAACCGGTGGCGGTCAGGGTGATGGCGTGGGGGCGCCAATGGAGGTTGCGAGGCGCAGATGATCAGTTGGGAACGAGTGAAGGAATTGCATGATGAAATCGGGGCGGAGAATTTCGGCGAGGTCGTGAATCTCTTTCTCGAGGAGGTGGAGGAAACCCTCGCGCGGCTGCCGCAGGCAACGAGACCGCGCGAAATCTGCGAAATGCTGCATTTCCTGAAGGGGTGTGCGCTGAACCTGGGGTTTGCGGAATTTGCCGAGGCCTGCCTGCAGGCCCAGGCGCGGCTGACCGCCAGCCAGGGGGCGGAATTCGACGCCGCCGCGCTGGCGCGCTGCTACCGCGAGTCGAAGGCGGAGTTCCTTCGTTCCGTGCCGGATGCTCTGCAGGCGGCGTGACGCTTCAGATCACGAATTCGGCCAGGGCCTCGTCGTCGGTGATGTCGCGCCAGTTCATGCCGGCGGCGTCGAGCTTGGCGAACAGGGCGTCGAAGTTGCCGGGGTGGCTGGTTTCGATCCCGATCAGAACCGAGCCGAAGTTGCGGGCCGATTTCTTGAGATATTCGAAACGGGCGATGTCGTCGTCGGGGCCGAGCATCTCGAGAAAGTCGCGCAGCGCGCCGGGGCGCTGGGGCATGCGCAGGATAAGGTATTTCTTCAGCCCGAGGTAGCGCTGGGCGCGTTCCTTCACTTCCGGCAGGCGCTCGAAATCGAAGTTGCCGCCAGAGGTGACGCAGACCACCCGCTTGCCGCGGATTTCCCCGGCCAGAGAGGAAAGCGCATCCACCGCAAGGGCCCCGGCGGGCTCCAGCACGATGCCCTCGACATTCAGCATCTCCAGCATGGTGGTGCAGATGCGGTCTTCGGGGGCGAGAATCACGTCTTCTGGCGGCACATCCTTCAGAATCTCGAAGGGGGCGGCACCGATGGTGGCCACCGCCGCGCCATCGACGAAACTGTCCACCCGTTCGAGGGTCACCGGCCGACCGGCTGCAAGCGCGGCACGGAGGCTGGCGCCGCCGGCGGGCTCCACCAGCCTGAAGCGGGTCTGCGGGGCCAGCTGGCGGATGGTGGAGATCACCCCCGCCGACAGCCCGCCGCCGCCCACCGGCAGGATGACGAGATCGGGCGGGCGGGGCATCTGCGAGAGGATCTCGACCGCCACCGAGGCCTGGCCTTCTATCACGTCCGGGTCATCGAAGGGCGAGAGGAAATGCGCCCCCTGTTCGGCGCAATAGGCCTGGGCGGCGGCGAGGGTGTCGTCGAAATAGTCGCCGGTGAGGCGGATCTCGATGTTGTCGCCGCCGAACACGCGGGTCTTGTCGATCTTCTGCTGGGGGGTGGTGACGGGCATGAAGATCACCCCGCGCACCCCGAAATGGCGGCAGACATAGGCCACGCCCTGGGCATGGTTGCCGGCGCTGGCGCAGACGAAGCGCTCTTGCCCGGGGTCGCGCGCCAGAACCTTGCGCATGGCGTTCAGCGCGCCCCGGATCTTGTAGGAGCGCACCGGGGTGAGATCTTCGCGCTTGAGCAGGATCTCGGCGCCGAATCGGGCGCTGAGATGATCGTTGCGCTGCAGCGGCGTCGGCGCGAAGAGTTCGCGCATCGCGGCCTCGGCGGCGCGGGCGTTTTTCACGACATCGTTCATCCTGTCCCTGTGCCGCGATTTCGCGGCCGGGGCAAGCCCGCGGCAGGTGGTCCGGGCGACGGGGCGGGCGGGAAACGGCATGCTTGCCCCTTTCGGAAAAAGCCAATACACCCCGCCGGTAACCCTTTCGACGGAGCTTTTTCATGTCTGCGCCAAAGAAAGTCGTACTGGCCTATTCGGGCGGTCTCGACACCTCGATCATCCTGAAATGGCTGCAAACCGAATATGGCTGCGAGGTGGTCACCTTCACCGCCGATCTCGGCCAGGGAGAAGAGCTGGAGCCCGCCCGCCAGAAGGCCGAGATGCTGGGGATCGCGCCGGAAAACATCTACATCGAGGACCTGCGCGAGGAATTCGTGCGCGATTTCGTCTTTCCCATGTTCCGCGCGAACGCGGTCTATGAGGGGCTGTATCTGCTGGGCACCTCGATCGCGCGGCCGCTGATCTCGAAACGGCTGATCGAGATCGCCGCCGAGACCGGTGCCGATGCCATCGCCCATGGCGCCACCGGCAAGGGCAATGATCAGGTGCGGTTCGAGCTGTCGGCCTATGCGCTCAACCCCGACATCAAGGTGATCGCCCCGTGGCGCGAGTGGGATCTGACCAGCCGCACGAAGCTGCTGGAATTCGCCGAGGCGCATCAGATTCCGATCGCAAAGGACAAGCGCGGCGAGGCGCCCTTTTCGGTGGATGCGAACCTGCTGCACACCTCCAGCGAGGGCAAGGTTCTGGAAGATCCGGCGGTCGAGGCGCCGGATTACGTCTATCAGCGCACGGTCCACCCCGAGGAGGCGCCCGACAAGCCCGAATACATCGAGATCGGGTTCGAACGGGGTGACGCGGTTTCGATCAACGGGCAGGCGATGAGCCCGGCCGAGCTGCTGACCGCGCTCAACGAATATGGCGGGCGGCACGGGATCGGGCGGCTCGATCTGGTGGAGGGGCGCTTCGTGGGGATGAAATCGCGCGGCATCTACGAAACGCCGGGCGGCACCATCCTGCTGGAAGCGCACCGCGGCATCGAGCAGATCACCCTCGACCGCGGCGCGGCGCATCTCAAGGACGAGCTGATGCCGCGCTATGCGGAGCTGATCTACAACGGCTTCTGGTTCAGCCCCGAGCGCGAGATGCTGCAGGCCGCCATCGACCGCAGCCAGGAGCATGTGACCGGCACGGTGCGGGTGAAGCTTTACAAGGGCCTGGCGCGCACGGTGGGCCGGTGGTCCGAGCACAGCCTGTATTCGGAAGAGCACGTGACCTTCGAGGACGACGCCGGCGCCTATGACCAGAAGGACGCGGCCGGGTTCATCAAGCTGAACGCGCTGCGGCTGCGGCTGCTGGCGATGCGGGACCGGAGGGTGAAGAAATAGGTAGCCGGGGGCGCTGCCCCCGGACCCCCGGAGTATTTCCTGACAGAAGAAGAGCGGCGCGCAGCGAAACTCTGCCCGCGCGCCCCTTGCGGTTTGGCTTTCATTGGCCTATATCCCTCTCGACAGCGGCGCTTCGGCTTCCACCCCCGAGGCTCCACCGGAAAGTTTCACGGGCCGCGCGCCCGTTTTTTTGTGCCTGAGAGGCATTGCCGCATGAATGACCTGGTTGCCAAAGCCGCGATCGACCGGCGCCTGGCCGATATCGTTCGTCCCGTGATCGAGGGGATGGGCTTCGAGCTGGTGCGTGTCCGGCTGATGGGCGGCAAGAGCCGCACCGTGCAGATCATGGCCGAGCGGCCCGGCGGGGGCATCGAGGTGGACGACTGCGCCGAGATTTCCACCGCCGTGGGGGCGGTGCTCGATGTGGAAGACCCGATCGAGGAGGCTTACACGCTGGAAGTTTCCAGCCCCGGCATCGACAGGCCGCTGACCCGGCTCAAGGATTTCGAGGCGTGGAAGGGCTATCTGGCCAAGGTGGAGACCACCGAGCTGATCGACGGCCGCCGCCGCTTCAAGGGCGTGCTGGCCGGGGTCGAGGGCGACGAGGTGCTGATCGAGATCGAGGAAGGCACCATCGGGCTGAGGTTCGACTGGCTGTCGGACGCCAAGCTCGTTCTGACCGACGATCTGATCCGCGAGATGCTGCGCCAGCGCAAGGCGGCCGGCGTGATCGACGAAAGCAAGTTCGACGAGATTGAAACAGACCGATCCGGTTCTGAGGAGGACTGAAGACATGGCAATCACATCCGCAAACCAGCTGGAGCTTCTGCAGACCGCGGAGGCCGTGGCGCGGGAGAAGATGATCGACCCGGAGCTGGTGATCGAGGCGATGGAGGAAAGCCTCGCGCGGGCCGCCAAGAGCCGTTACGGCTCGGAGATGGACATCCGCGTGAAGATCGACCGCAAGACCGGCAAGGCCACCTTCACCCGGGTGCGCACCGTGGTCGAGGATGACGAGCTGGAGAATCATCAGGCCCAGCTCACCGTGGAGCAGGCGAAGCAGTATCTGGACGATCCGAAGGTCGGCGACACCATCGTCGACGAGGTGCCGCCTGTTGAGATGGGGCGGATCGCGGCGCAGAGCGCCAAGCAGGTGATCCTGCAGAAGGTGCGCGAGGCCGAGCGCGACCGCCAGTACGAGGAATTCAAGGATCGCGTCGGCACCATCGTCAACGGCGTGGTCAAGCGCGAGGAGTACGGCAACGTCATCGTCGATGTGGGCGTGGGCGAGGCGATCCTGCGCCGCAACGAGAAGATCGGCCGCGAGAGCTATCGCCCCAACGACCGCATCCGCGCCTATGTCAAGGACGTGCGCCGCGAGCAGCGGGGGCCGCAGATCTTCCTGTCGCGCACCGCGCCGGAGTTCATGGCCGAGCTGTTCAAGATGGAAGTGCCCGAGATCTACGACGGCATCATCGAGATCAAGGCGGTGGCGCGTGATCCGGGCAGCCGGGCAAAGATCGCGGTCATCAGCTATGACAGCTCCATCGATCCGGTGGGCGCCTGCGTCGGCATGCGCGGCTCGCGCGTGCAGGCGGTGGTGAACGAGCTGCAGGGCGAGAAGATCGACATCATCCCCTGGAACGAGGACGCGCCCACCTTCCTGGTGAACGCACTGCAGCCGGCCGAGGTGACCAAGGTGGTGCTCGACGAGGACGCCGGCAAGATCGAGGTTGTCGTGCCCGACGACCAGCTTTCGCTGGCGATCGGCCGGCGCGGGCAGAACGTGCGACTGGCCAGCCAGCTGACCGGGCTCGACATCGACATCCTGACCGAGGCCGAAGAAAGCCAGCGCCGCCAGGCCGAATTCGAGGAGCGCACCAAACTGTTCATGGACACCCTCGACCTTGACGAGTTCTTCGCCCAGCTGCTGGTGGCCGAGGGCTTCTCTTCGCTGGAAGAGGTGGCCTACGTGGACCTTGACGAACTGCTGGTGATCGACGGCATCGACGAAGACACCGCCAAGGAACTGCAGGCGCGGGCCCGCGATTACCTGGACGAGCAGAACCGCAAGGCGCTGGAACGCGCCCGCGAGCTTGGGGCCGATGACAGCCTGATCGGCTTTGACGGTCTGACGCCGCAGATGCTCGAGGCGCTGGCTGAGGAGGGGATAAAGACGCTGGAAGATTTCGCCACCTGCGCCGACTGGGAGCTGGCCGGCGGCTGGACGACGGTGAACGGCGAGCGCGTCAAGGACGAGGGCATTCTCGAGAAGTTCGACGTCAGCCTTGAGGAGGCCCAGAACCTGGTGATGACGGCGCGGGTGCAGCTGGGCTGGGTGGACCCGGCCGACCTGGAGGCGAAAGAGGGCGAAGAGGAAGGCGAAGAGGCCGAGCCCGAGACCGAAGCCGAGACGGAGGCCGGGGCCTGATCGCGGGCCCGGAGGCGCCCGTGACCCGCGGAGGCAGAAAGAAGGAGCGGACCGGCCCCGAGCGGCGGTGCATCGTCACCGGCGAGACGAGGCCCAGGGCCGAGCTGGTGCGTTTCGTGGTGGGGCCGGAGGGGCAGATCGTCCCGGACGTGCTTGAAAAGCTGCCGGGGCGCGGCATATGGGTGACAGCCCGGCGCGATGCCATCGAGAAGGCGGCGGCCAGGGGGCTGTTCGCCCGGGCCGCGAAACGCGCGGTGACGGTGCCGGAAGATCTGGCCGATCAGGTGGAGCGGCAGATCGCCCGCCATCTCGTGGAGCTGGTCTCGATCGCCCGCAAGTCGGGTGCGGCGGTGGCCGGGTTCGAGAAGGTGAAGAGCTGGCTGGCGGCCGGGCGCGCGAAAGTGCTGCTGCAGGCCTCGGATGGCTCCGAGCGGGGCAAGGGCAAGCTGTGGACCCCTGAGGGGGGCCGC
Source organism: Paracoccaceae bacterium (assembly GCA_015487335.1). GTDB lineage: Bacteria > Pseudomonadota > Alphaproteobacteria > Rhodobacterales > Rhodobacteraceae > S012-89. Next base: position 7,598 of record WFPZ01000052.1, on the reverse strand, counting down.
TATTTCGACATACTCACCTCTGCCGAATTGGGTTTGGCATTCGGGCGGGAAAGTGTGATACATGGCGCGCTTGCGTCTGGTGGACTCGGCAGCCGTGTTGTAGAGGAAGCAACGCGGCTTTCGGGCTTGCGGAAAAACGGCGGTGGCCTGGCCACCGGAAAGGGTAAAAGACCGAATGAGCGATAGTGACGGCAAAAAACCTCTCGGCCTGCGTGGCGGCCCGCGACCGGGTCAGGTGAAGCAGAGCTTCAGCCACGGCAGGACGAAGAACGTCGTTGTTGAGACGAAACGCAAGCGCGTGGTCGTGCCCAAGCCCGGTGCGGCTCCGGCTGCCAAGCCCGCCTCGCCGTCTGCGCCTTCTCCTGGCCAGCAGAAGAAACGCCCTGCCGGTCTGTCCGAGGCCGAGATGGAGCGCCGGCTGAGGGCGCTGAAGATTGCCAAGGCGCGCGAGGCCGAGGAAGCCGCTGCGCGCGAGGCCGAAGAGCGCCGCCGCCAGGAAGAGCGCGAACGCCGCCGCGCCGAGGCCGAGGCGAAGGAACGCGAAGAACGCGAGCGCCAGGAGCGCGCCCGCCAGAAGGCCGAGGAAGAGGCGCGCAGGAAGCGAGAGGCCGAAGCCGGCGCACAGAGGCCCGCGGCACCGGCGGCCGAGATTCCGGCGCAGCCGGCTCCTCCGCGCCCGGCCGCCAAGCCCGCCACGCCCCCGCGCAAGGCCGAGCGCGAGCGTGAAAAGCGCAAGGGCAAGGGGGCTCGCGACGAGGGCCGGCGCTCGGGCAAGCTGACCCTGAACCAGGCGCTTTCGGGCGGCGACGGGCGACAGCGCTCGCTGGCGGCGATGAAGCGCAAGCAGGAGCGCGCCCGCCAGAAGGCGATGGGCGGCACGCAGGAGCGCGAGAAGGTCGTGCGCGACGTGCAGGTGCCCGAGACCATCGTCGTGCAGGAGCTTGCCAACCGGATGGCCGAGCGCGTGGCCGATGTGGTCAAGGCGCTGATGAACATGGGGCTCATGGTCACCCAGAACCAGTCGATCGACGCCGATACGGCCGAGCTGATCGTCGAGGAGTTCGGCCACCGGGTGGTGCGGGTTTCCGATTCGGATGTCGAGGACGTGATCAAGACCGAACCCGACAAGCCGGAAGATCTGCAGCCCCGCCCGCCGGTCATCACCGTGATGGGCCATGTGGACCACGGCAAGACGTCGCTGCTGGATGCGATCCGCAACACCAAGGTGACGGCTGGCGAAGCCGGGGGCATCACCCAGCATATCGGCGCCTATCAGGTGGAAACGAAGGACGGTCAGGTGCTGACCTTCCTCGATACCCCCGGCCATGCGGCCTTTACCTCGATGCGGGCGCGCGGGGCGCAGGTGACGGATATCGTGGTGCTGGTGGTGGCCGCCGATGACGCGGTGATGCCGCAGACGGTGGAGGCCATCAACCACGCCAAGGCGGCCGATGTGCCGATAATCGTGGCGATCAACAAGATAGACAAGCCCGATGCCGACCCGGACAAGGTGCGCACCGACCTGCTGCAGCACGAGGTGATCGTCGAGAAGCTTTCGGGCGATGTTCAGGATGTCGAGGTTTCGGCGCTTACCGGCCAGGGGCTGGACGATCTGCTGGAGGCGATCGCGCTGCAGGCCGAACTTCTTGAGCTGAAGGCCAACCCGAACCGTGCCGCACAGGGTGCCGTGATCGAGGCGCAGCTGGACGTCGGGCGTGGCCCGGTGGCCACGGTTCTGGTCCAGAACGGCACCCTGCACCAGGGCGACATCTTCGTCGTGGGCGAGCAGTGGGGCAAGGTGCGGGCCATGATCAACGACAAGGGCGAACGCGTGAAGGAGGCCGGGCCGTCGGTTCCGGTCGAGGTGCTGGGTCTGAGCGGCACCCCTGAGGCGGGCGATGTGCTCAATGTGGTCGATACCGAGGCCCAGGCCCGCGAGATTGCGGAATACCGCCGCGAGAAGGCCAAGGAAAAGCGCGCCGCTGCCGGCGCCGCGACGACGCTGGAGCAGCTCATGGCCAAGGCCAAGGCCGACGAGAACGTGGCGGAGCTGCCGATCGTGGTGAAGGCCGACGTGCAGGGATCGGCCGAGGCGATCGTGCAGGCGATGGAGAAGATCGGCAACGAGGAGGTGCGCGTGCGCGTGCTGCACTCGGGCGTGGGCGCGATAACCGAATCGGATATCCGGCTGGCGGAAGCATCCGGCGCGCCGGTGATCGGCTTCAACGTACGGGCCAATGCCGCCGCGCGGAAGGTTGCCAACCAGAAGGGCGTGGAAATTCGCTATTATTCGGTGATCTACGACCTGGTGGATGACGTGAAGGCCGCCGCCTCGGGGCTGCTCAAGGCGGAAGTGCGCGAGAAGTTCATCGGCTATGCCGAGATCAAGGAAGTGTTCAAGGTCACCGGCGTGGGCAAGGTGGCGGGCTGCCTCGTGACCGAGGGCGTGGCCCGGCGTTCCGCCGGCGTACGTCTGTTGCGCGACGACGTGGTGATCCACGAAGGCACGCTGAAGACGCTGAAGCGTTTCAAGGACGAGGTTGCCGAGGTGCAATCCGGCCAGGAATGCGGCATGGCCTTCGACAATTACGATGACATCCGCCCCGGCGACGTGATCGAGATCTTCGAGCGCGAAGAGGTCGAGCGCAAGCTCGACTGATCGTGGCGCTTCCGGCGGGGAGGTCTGCCTCTTGTGTTCGGATAGCCCGTGCCGCCCCCGGTGGCGCGGGTCTCAGCTGGCGGTTCCGGCGGCAACCGGAAAGCCCTCGAACAGCCGCTTCCCGACCCGGACGACGATCTTTCCGTTGCCGAGGCGTCGCACGAAGGTTCCCTGGACGTAGACGCGGCTTCCGATCAGGATCGTTTTCAGCATTGAAACTCATCCCCCGAAAGTTTCATGCCCATCATGGAGGATTTCGGGGAAATTCGCCAGCGGAAGGTTCCATTCCGGCGCAGGCATGTCCGGTGATTCGCATGCCCCGCGGCCGGTTTACAGCCAGTCGCGCAGGATCGGGATCAGGGGCAGGTCGGCGGGCGGCATCGGGTAATCGCGCAGCCGGTTCACCGGCACCCACTTGAGCGCCTGCCCCTCCTTGCCGCGGGCAATTCCCTCCCATTTGCGGCAGGCAAAAAGCGGCATCAGGAGATGGAAATCCTCGTAGCTGTGGCTGGCGAAGGTGAGCGGGGCCAGGCAGCTGGCCCAGGTGTCTATCCCGAGCTCTTCGTGCAATTCGCGAATCAGTGCGGCTTCGGGCGTTTCGCCGGGCTCGATCTTGCCGCCGGGAAACTCCCACAGCCCGGCCATCTGCTTGCCCTCGGGGCGCCGGGTCAGCAGCACCCGGCCGTCGCGGTCGATCAGGGCCACCGCCGCCACCAGCACGAGCCTCATGAGCGGTAATCCGCGTTGATTTCGATGTAGCGGTGGGTGAGGTCGCAGGTCCAGACCACGGCCTGCCCTTCGCCGAGGCCAAGATCGATGCTGATGACCAGTTCCTGGCGTTTCATGTAGGCCGCACCGTCTTCCTCGGTGTAACCGGCGGCCACCCAGCCCTTCTCTGCCACCAGGATGTCTCCCAGCCGGATGGACAGCCTGTCGCGATCGGCCGCGGCACCGGATTTGCCCACCGCCATGACGATGCGCCCCCAGTTCGGATCTTCGCCGGCGATGGCCGTCTTGACCAGCGGCGAGTTGGCCACCGACATGGCCACCTTGTGGGCGTCCGCATCATTGGCGGCGCCGCTTACCCGGATTTCCACGAACTTGCTGGCCCCCTCGCCGTCGCGCACCACCTGGTGGGCCAGATCGAGCATGACTTCGTGCAGCGCGCCGTGGAAGGCGCGGCCCTCGGGCGAACCCGCGCTGGCAATTTCGGGGGCGTCGGCGGTGCCGGTGGCAGCCACCAGCAGGGTGTCGGAGGTGGAGGTGTCGCTGTCGACGGTGATGCAGTTGAAGGTCCTTGCCGTGGAGGCCGAGACCATCTGCTGCAGCACCGGCTGGGAAATCCGGGCGTCGGTGAAGATGTAGACCAGCATGGTGGCCATGTCGGGGGCGATCATCCCCGAGCCCTTGGCGATGCCGGCGATACGGACGGTGCCCCCGCCCAGTTCAACCTCCCGGCCGGCGCCCTTGGGGAAGGTATCGGTGGTCATGATGGCGCGGGCGGCATCCTCGGCGCGGTCCGGGGCGAGGCCGGCCTTCAGCCTGTCCAGCACCGCGAGGATGCGATCATGCGGCAGGGGCTCGCCGATGACGCCGGTGGACGAGGTGAAGACCCTGTCAGGATCGATGGAAAGCAGATCGGCCACCGCGCCGGTGATGGCCTTGACCGAGGCCGATCCGTGGCTGCCGGTGAAGGCATTGGCATTGCCGGAATTGACAAGGATGGCCGCCCCGCCAGTGGCGGAACGGCCGATCTTGGATTCGCAATCGAGCACCGGGGCGGCGCGGGTGGCGGAGCGGGTGAACACGCCGGCGATCACCGTGCCCGGCGCAAGCTCGGCAAGCATCACGTCGGGCCGGCCGCTGTAGCGCACGCCGGCGCTGGCCGTGGCAAGGCGCACCCCGGAGATTTCCGGCAGGGCCGGGAAGCCCCCCGGGGGCGCCAGGGGCGAGACCGGTGATTCGCCAGGGCTGCCCGTGGGCGAGTTCTTTTCGCTCATTGCCGCACCCCGGTGGCCATTCAGCGAATGAGGTCGAGGTTGCGCAGCAGGGCCGGATCGATTCCCGAGATATCCGGGCGCTGGATGTCGGCCTTGGCGGTCAGCTCCTGCAGCCTGGCCTCGATCGCCCTTTGCTGAAGCTCGTCGAGCAGGGTCTGGCGCACCTCGTCGAGGGTCGGCTTGGGGGCGGGGCGGGTTTCGTTGAGCTTGATCACGTGCCAGCCGAACTGGGTCTGCACCGGCTCGGAGATCTCGCCCGGCTTCAAGGCCATGACGGCCTCTTCGAAGGGAGCGACCATCGTTCCCTTGCCGAACCAGCCCAGTGCGCCGCCATTGGGGCCGGAGGGGCCGGTGGACTTCTCGCGCGCAAGCTCGGCGAAATCGGCGCCGGCCTCAAGCTCGGCGATCACCGCCCTGGCCTCTTCTTCGGTCTCCACCAGGATATGCGAGGCATTGTACTCGGTTCCGGGATCGACATTGGCGAAACGCTCGTCATAGAGGGCCTGCAGAGCCTCTTCGGTGGCGGCGGCGGAGACGAGCTCTTCCATGGCGAGGGTGGCCAGAAGCGCGCGGCGGTCGTTTTCCAGCTGGATCTCCACGCTGCGGGGGACCGGGTTGACGGTTTCGGCCAGCAGGCTTTGCTGGATGAGCTGCTCGAGGATGCCCTGGAACAGCACGTCGTCGGGCAGCTGCTTGTACTGCTCGGGCAGGGCGTCGAGCATGGCAATCATGTGCCCCAGCGTGATGTCGTTGCCGTTGACGGAAGCCACGACGGTATCGGCATCGCCTTCCTGCGCGAAGCCGGGAACGGCCGCGGCAAGGGCCAGCGCCCCGGCAGCGAGAATATTGGTGAAACGCAGCATATTTTCTTCCTCTGGAAAAGCGGTCCCGGACCGCAACGTTGACACTGATTGTGCGGGCCCTTACATCGCCTTGTGGTCTTTGTGAGGCCGCCTCCCCGCCGTTCTATGGCGCGTGGCCCGGGCGGGCAAGCACTCCTCTCACACGATCCCGTAAATTTGGTCCAGGCGGAGACGACATGCTGGGAATTGGAACACTTGCCAAGAAGGTCTTTGGAACCCCCAACGACCGCAAGATCAAGGCAACCCGTCCTCTGGTCGAGAAGATCAACGCGCTGGAGCCCCAGTTCGAGAAGCTCTCCGACGAACAGATCATCGAGAAGACCTCGGAGCTGGCGGAGCGGGCGAAGAAGGGAGAAAGCCTGGACGACCTTCTGCCCGAGGCCTTCGCCAACTGCCGCGAGGCGGCGCGGCGCGCCCTGGGGCTGAGGGCCTTCGACGTGCAGCTGATGGGCGGGATCTTCCTGCATCAGGGCAACATCGCCGAGATGAAGACCGGCGAGGGCAAGACGCTTGTTGCCACCTTTCCGGCCTATCTGAACGCACTCACCGGCAAGGGGGTGCATATCGTTACCGTCAACGACTATCTCGCCAGGCGCGATGCCGAATGGATGAGCAAGGTCTACAATGCGCTGGGCATGACGGTCGGGGTTGTCTATCCGCAGCAGCCCGACGAGGAAAAGAAGGAGGCCTACGCGGCCGACATCACCTATGCTACCAACAACGAACTGGGCTTCGACTACCTGCGCGACAACATGAAGTCCGAGCTCGACCAGATGGTTCAGCGCGGGCACAATTTCGCCATCGTCGACGAGGTGGACAGCATCCTGATCGACGAGGCGCGCACGCCGCTGATCATTTCCGGCCCGGCGCAGGACCGCTCGGAGCTTTACATCTCCATCGACAAGCTGATCCCCGAGCTGACCGAAGAGCACTACACGATCGACGAGAAGACCCGCAACGTCACCTATACCGACGAGGGCAACGAGTTTCTCGAGCGCCGTCTGCACGAGATGGGCATCCTGCCCGAGGGCCAGACGCTCTATGACCCGGAATCGACCACCATCGTGCATCATGTGAACCAGGGCCTGCGGGCGCACAAGCTGTTCCAGAAGGACAAGGATTACATCGTCCGCGACGGCGAGGTGGTGCTGATCGACGAATTCACCGGCCGCATGATGCCGGGCCGGCGCCTTTCGGAGGGGTTGCACCAGGCGATCGAGGCCAAGGAGGGCGTGCCGATCCAGCCCGAGAACGTCACGCTGGCCTCGGTGACCTTCCAGAACTACTTCCGCCTCTATGACAAGCTTGCCGGGATGACGGGCACCGCCGCGACCGAAGCCGAGGAATTTGCCGAGATCTACGGTCTCGGCGTGGTGGAGGTACCCACAAACCGCCCCGTCGCGCGGATCGACGAACATGATCAGGTCTACCGGACCGCAAGGGAAAAATATCAGGCGATCGTCGAGGAAATCCGCAAGGCTCACGAGAAGGGGCAGCCGGTTCTGGTGGGGACGACCTCGATCGAGAAGTCGGAATTTCTCTCCGACATGCTCAGGAAGGAGGGCATTCCGCATAATGTGCTCAATGCCCGTCAGCACGAGAAGGAAGCCCAGATCATCGCCGAGGCCGGCAAGCTTGGCGCGGTGACGATCGCCACCAACATGGCCGGCCGGGGCACCGACATTCAGCTGGGCGGCAATGTCGAGATGAAGGTGCTCGAGGCGCTGGCCGCCGATCCGGAGGCCGACCCCGAGGAGCTTCGCAAGAGGATCGAGGCCGAACACGCCGAGGAAAGGCAGAAGGTGATCGAGGCCGGCGGGCTGTATGTTCTGGCCACCGAGCGGCACGAAAGCCGCCGCATCGACAACCAGCTGCGCGGCCGCTCCGGGCGGCAGGGCGATCCGGGGCGTTCGGCCTTCTTCCTCTCGCTCGAGGATGACCTGATGCGCATCTTCGGCTCCGACAGGCTGGACAAGGTGCTTTCCACGCTCGGCATGAAGGAAGGCGAGGCGATCGTTCACCCCTGGGTCAACAAGTCTCTGGAAAAGGCGCAGGCCAAGGTCGAGGGGCGCAACT
>WFPZ01000051.1 GCA_015487335.1 Paracoccaceae bacterium | reverse complement strand
TCCACGTAGATGTCGCGCCCCCAGACCCGGTCGAGCAGCTGCTCGCGGCTCCACACCCGGCCCGGCTTTTCCATGAAGGTGGTCAGCAGGCGGAACTCGGTCGGCCCCAGCTTCACCTCCCTGCCCCCGCGCCAGACCTTGTGGCTTTCCGGGTCGAGCACGATGTCCTCGTACTCCAGCCGCGCGCCGGCCGCGGCCGGGCGGATGCGGCGCAGCTGGCTGCGCACCCGCGCCAGCAGCTCGGCCACCGAATAGGGCTTGACCACATAGTCGTCGGCTCCGGTCTCCAGCCCCCTCACCCGGTCGCCCTCTTCCGAGCGCGCCGAGAGCATGATCACGGGGATGGACCGGGTTTCGCGGCGCGCCTTGAGCTGGCGGCAGATCTCGATGCCCGAAACGCCGGGCAGCATCCAGTCGAGCACCACCACGTCGGGCGGCGATTCGCGCACCATCAGCAGCGCCTCGTCGCCGGTGGCGGCCTGTTCCACCGCATAGCCCTCGGCGCCGAGGTTGTAGGCCAGGATCTCGCGCTGCGCCGCCTCGTCCTCCACCAGCAGGATTCTCGGCCGCCCGGGCATCGCCCTACCCCCTCACCTCTTCGCTGCCTGCATAGGGCGTACGGTCGCCCTTGGGGCGGGCCTCGTCGGGGATCTCGCCGGTGACCATGTAGATCACCTGTTCGGCGATGTTGGTGATGTGATCTCCGGTGCGCTCGATGTTCTTGGCAATGAAATGCAGGTGCATGCAGGGGGTGATGTTGCGCGGATCTTCCATCATGTGGGTGAGGAATTCGCGAAACAGGGCATTGTACATCTGGTCCACCTCCTGGTCGCGCAGGCGGACCTCCTCGGCCAGCTCCACGTCGCGGCGCACGAAGGCGTCGAGCACGTCCTTGAGCATCCGCTCCACCTCCTGCGCCAGCCGCCGCACCGATCTGGCCGTGCCCCCCACCGGCGGCGCCTGAACCAGAACCGAGGTGCGCTTGGCCAGGTTCTTGGCATAGTCGCCGCAGCGCTCGAGGTTGGCGGCGATCTTCATCACCGACAGCACCGTGCGCAGATCCGAGGCCGTGGGCGCGCGGATCGCGATCACCCGGGCGGCCTCCTGGTTGATCTGTTCCTCCAGCGCGTCGATTTCCCTGTCGGCGGCGCGCACCTTCTCGGCCAGTTCCACGTCGCGCTCCTCAAGCGAGCGGGCCGCCTGCTGGATGGCCACCTCCACCAGCCCGCCCATCTTCATGATCAGCGCCTGGATCTTCTCCAGATCGCGGTCGAAGGCGGTGGCGATATGATGTTGCTGTTCCTGCATGGGTCTTCTCTCCCCTAGCCGATCCGTCCGGTGATGTAGCTTTCGGTGCGCGGATCCGACGGATTGGTGAAAATCTGCCCCGTCTCGCCGTATTCCACAAGCTGGCCGAGGTGAAAGAAGGCAGTGCGCTGGCTGACCCGGGCCGCCTGCTGCATGGAATGGGTCACCATGACCACGCAGAACTGGCGGCGCAGCTCGTCGATCAGCTCTTCGATCTGGGCGGTGGCGATCGGGTCGAGCGCCGAGCAGGGCTCGTCCATCAGCAGCACCTCCGGCGAGGTGGCGATGGCGCGGGCGATGCACAGCCGCTGCTGCTGGCCGCCCGAAAGCGAGGTGCCGGGGGCGTCCAGCCTGTCCTTCACCTCGTCCCAGATCGCCCCCCGGCGCAGGGATTTTTCAACGATTTCATCAAGTTCCGCCTTGTTCTTCGCAAGGCCGTGGATGCGCGGCCCGTAGGCCACGTTGTCATAGATCGACTTCGGAAACGGGTTGGGCTTCTGAAACACCATGCCGACGCGGGCGCGCAAGTGCACCGGGTCCACCTCGGGGGCGTAGATGTCCTCTCCGTCAAGGCGGATGTCGCCCTCCACCCGGCAGTCCTCGATGGTGTCGTTCATCCGGTTGAGGCAGCGCAGGAAGGTGGACTTGCCGCAGCCCGAGGGGCCGATGAAGGCGGTGACCATCTTGTCGCGGATGTCCACCGAGACATCTCGCAGGGCGTGGTTGTCGCCGTAATGGACCTGCACGTCGCGGGCCGAGATCTTGATCTCCCCGCCCCCGGCCCCGGTCTCTTGCTGGGTCACTTGGCTGTTCTCCGGTTGCATTACCATTTTCTCTCGAACTTGCGGCGCAGGATCACCGCGGTCAGATTCATGATGATCAGGAAGCCCAGCAGCACCAGGATCGCGGCGGAGGTGCGCGCCGCGAAGCCGCGCTCGGGGCTGTCGGCCCAGATGAAGATCTGGGTGGGCAGCGCGGTGGCGGGCTCGAAGGCGCTTTCGGGCGCCGAGGTGATGAAGGCGTTCATCCCGATCAGCAGCAGCGGCGCGGTTTCGCCCAGGGCCTGGGCAAGGCCGATGATGGTGCCCGTGAGGATGCCCGGCATGGCCAGCGGCAGCACATGGCCGAAGACCACCTGCTGGCGCGAGGCCCCCAGCCCCAGCGCCGCCTCGCGGATCGAGGGCGGCACCGCCTTGAGCGCGGCGCGGGTGGCGATGATGATGGTGGGCAGGGTCATCAGCGCCAGCGTCATGCCGCCCACGAAGGCGGCCGAGCGCGGCAGGTTGAACCAGCCCAGGAATACCGCCAGCGCCAAGAGGCCGAACACCACCGAGGGCACCGCCGCGAGGTTGTTGATGTTGACCTCGATGATGTCGGTGAAGCGGTTTCTGGGGGCGAATTCCTCAAGATAGATGGCCGCGCCGATCCCGATGGGAAAGGACAGCAGGAAGCACACCAGCAGCGCGTAGAAGGAGCCCCACAGGGCGCCCTTCAGGCCGGCCAGTTCCGGAAATCTGGAATCCGCGTTCAGGAACAATGCCTTGTTGAACGGAGTTGAGATCATCCCCGCCTCCTTCAGGCGGTCGAACCAGGCGATCTCGCGGTCCGACAGCCGGCGGTTGGCCTCGGGCGTGGCGCGGTCGATCTCGCCCTTGTTGAGCTGGTCATACGGGTCCGAAACCGGCACCGTCAGCCGCAGCACCCCGCCGATCAGGGAAGGGTCCGCCACCACCGCATCGCGCACCATGTATTGCGCGCCGTTGGAGAGGATCTTGCGCAGCTGGCGCATCTCCTTGCGGCTCACCTCCGGAAAGACTGCCTGAAGACTTTCCGCCACGACCTTGCGATACTTGCCTTTTTCCGGCTTGTCCGGGCTCACGTTCTGCTCGGAGATGATGAAATCCATCGTCACGTGGGTCTGGACGAAGGCCTTGTAGCCCGAGGCCGCGAGCGAGGCCAGCAGGATGAACAGCATCGCAAACGCCGCCCCCAGCGAGGCCAGCCCCAGAAGCTTCAGCCGCCGCTCGCGGGCATGGCGGGCACGCAACGTGGCGGCCAGCTGCGGGTCCTTCCAGTCGACCTTGCGTTCGGCCGGTGGCGATTGTGTCATGTCAGGCTCAGTCATAGAGTTCACGGTATTTGCGCACCACGCGCAGGGCCACGATGTTGACCCCCAGCGTGACGAGGAACAGCATCATCCCCAGCGCGAAGGCGGCCAGCGTCTTGGGGTTGTCGAAGGAGGTGTCGCCGATCAGCAGGGTGACGATCTGCACCGTGACGGTGGTGACCGAATCGAGCGGGTTGATCGTCATCCGGGCGATCAGCCCGGCGGCCATCACCACGATCATGGTCTCGCCGATGGCGCGGCTGACGGCCAGCAGCACGCCGCCGACGATGCCGGGAATGGCGGCCGGAAACAGCACCTTGGCCACGGTCTCGCCACGGGTCGCCCCCAGCGCCAGGGAGCCGTCGCGCAAGCTGCGCGGCACCGCCGAGAGCGCATCGTCGGTGAACGACGAGATGAACGGGATCAGCATGATCCCCATGGTGCCGCCGGCGGCCAGCGCGGTATTGGGCGAGACATCCACCCCCAGCGCCTGCCCCGCCTGACGCAGCGCCGGGGCGACGACCAGCACCGCGAAGAAGCCATAGACCACCGTCGGCACGCCGGCCAGAATTTCCAGCACCGGCTTGGCCACGGCGCGCAGCCGGGCAGAGGCGAACTCGTTGAGGTAGATGGCCGAGAGCAGCCCGATCGGCAGCGCCACCAGCAGCGCCACCACGGTGATCACCATGGTCCCCAGCAGCACCGGCAGCCAGCCGAAGGCCCCTGCCCCGGCCACCTGATCCTCGCGAATCGGGATCTGGGGCTCCCAGTTGGTGCCGAAGAAGAACTCGAAGAAGGGAACCCGGGCGAAGAAGCGCATCGATTCGACGAACAGCGAGGCGACGATGCCGACGGTGGTGAAGATCGCCACCAGCGAGCAGAAGACCAGCAGCCCGGTGATGATCCGCTCCACCCTCTGGCGGGCCCGGAAGGCGGGCGAAACCCGCGTGCGCGCGTAGACCAGCCCCGCCGCGGCGATCAGGCTGACCAGCGCCAGCTGGGCCCAGCGCGCCGTTGCCTCCAGCGCGACAAGCCGGGCGGCAGCGGCGGCCTTCCAGGGCTCGGGCTCGCCGAAGGCCTGGCCGCGGGCCAGAGAGCGGATTTCCGACAGCAGCAGGTTTTCCTGCGCCCTGGTGGCGCCGGAGATCACCTCCTCGGGCAGGCCCGAGAGCACCAGCGCCCCGATCACCGGCCCCGAAAGCGCCAGCCACAGAACCAGAAAGACGAAGGCCGGCAGCGCCGCCAGGAAGAGGGCATAGAGCGCGTGGAAGGTGGTGATCGAATGCAGCCGCGCGCCCTCGGCCCACAGCCGGCGCGCCGCCCGCAGGTTCAGCGCATAGGCAACAGCCGCCGCCGCGACGATGATCAGGAAGGTCAGTCCCAGCACCTGTTCAGCCCCTCGTCCTTCAATGCAGTGCCGCCCCGGCGATGGGGGCGGCACCCGTTTTCTTTCTGCCGGTTACTTCGGCGCCTTCATGGGCACCGCGTTCAGCACGTCGTTCTGTACCTTTTCAAGGATTTCCGGCGCCAGCACCGTCAGCCCGCGCTCCTGCTGATAGCCGCCGTCGCCCAGCGATTCCTCCGAGACGTATTCGGCGAGGAATTCCTCCAGCCCCGGGATCACGCCGCGATGGGCGTTCTTGATGTAGATGTAGAGCGGGCGCGCGATATCGTAGGAGAAATCGGCGATGGTTTCGGGGGTGGGCTCGATGCCGTTGACGCGCACCGCCTTCAGCTTGTCGGCGTTCTCGTAAAGGAAGGAATAGCCGAAGATGCCCAGCGCGTTGGGGTCTGCCTCGAGGCGCTGCACGATCAGGTTGTCGTTCTCGCCCGCCTCCACGAAGGGGCCGTCCTGGCGCATGCGCGAGCAGTTCTGCTTGCGCCAGCTCTTGAACTCCTTCTTCTCCATCGAGGCCTTCTTCTGCTGCACGAAGTCCAGCGCCTCGCAGCCATCGAACATCGCCAGTTCCACGAAGGCGTCACGGGTGCCGGAGGTGGGCGGCGGGCCGTAGGCGAGGATCTCCACGTCGGGCAGCGCGGGGTCGATCTCGGACCACCTGCGATAGGGGTTGTCCGCCCATTCGCCATCGACAGGCACCTGCGCCGCCAGGGCGAGGTAGATCTGCTTCTCGGTCAGATCCCAGTCGTATTCGTTGTCACGCGACACCGCGATGGTCAGCCCGTCATAGCCGATCATCGCCTCGGTGATGTCGGTCACGCCGTTTTCCCGGCACAGCTCGTATTCGGAGCGCTTCATCGCCCGCGAGGCGCCGGTGACGTCAGGGAACTGCTCGCCGACGCCGCCGCAGAAGATCTTCATGCCGCCGCCGGTGCCGGTCGATTCCACCACCGGGGCGGGAAATCCGGTGAGATTGGCGAATTCCTCGGCCGCCGCCTGGGAATAGGGAAAGACGGTGGACGACCCCACGACGCGAATCTGTTCGCGCGCCGCAGCCGCGCCCGCCGACAGCGCCGCGATCAGGGCGGCCTGGGCAGAGAGCTTCAAGAGTGACATTCGATTTCTCCTGGTTTCATGTCCCGGGAGCGGTCCGCCCGCCCCCGATGCGCGGCCTGATCTGACTCGTTTCGGCAATGCTTTTGTGATGGTTTTGTAACAGTTTCATGACAGGCGAAGGTTTTTCCTTTCAATGCCTGAAAAATATCCCCGCCGGAGGCAGGCGCCCTCTCAACCGGCCGGCAGGATGACGGAAAAGCAGCTCCCCTGCCCCGGCGTGCTGGAAATCCGCAGCCGCCCGCGATGGCGGTTGACGATGTGCTTGACGATCGCCAGCCCCAGCCCGGTGCCCCCCATCTCGCGCGAGCGGTGGCTGTCCACGCGATAGAAGCGCTCGGTCAGACGGGGAATGTGGATCGGGTCGATGCCCTCGCCCTCGTCGTGGACGTCGATGCGCACCGCCGGCCCGCGCAGCGCAGGCTCGTGCGCAGGCCCGGACAGCCGCACCGTCACCGTGCCCGGGCGGGCGCCGTACTTGATCGCGTTTTCGATGAGGTTGGAAAAGACCTGCACCAGCTGGTCGCCGTCTCCGGGCACCTCATGGGGGCTTTCGACACCCTCCAGAACCAGCTTCACCTGCAGCGATCCGGCCAGCGGCGCGAGGCTCTGGGCCGCCGCATGCAGCAGGGCGGACAGATCGACCGGGGCGGTGGGGCGCACCCGCTCGTCGCTTTCCACTCGCGACAGGGACAGCAGATCGCCCACCAGGCGGTTCATCCGCCCGGCCTCGGCCTGCATCCGCTGCAGAAACACCTCCCGCGCCCGGGCGTCGTCGCGCGCCGCGCCGCGCAGGGTTTCCACGTAGCCCATGAGCGCGGTGAGCGGGGTGCGCAGCTCGTGGCTGACATTGGCCACGAAATCGCGGCGGATCTGGTCGGCTTCGTGCAGATGGGTGACATCCTCGAAGCTGAGCACCACCGCATGCCCCCCCTCGCCCGCCACCGGCGCGGCCTGCACGCGATAGGTTTCCCGTGGCGCGGTGCCGGAGGCCGGGTATTCGCCCCGCGCCACCTCGCCGCGGCTCAGGGCCGCCTCGATGCAATCCAGCAGGACCGGATGGCGCAGCACGGCAATGTAATGGCGCCCCTCCATCCCCTCGCCCAGAAGCGCACGCGCCGGCGGGTTGGCATGGCGCACCCGTTCGTCCGGCCCGATCAGCACCACCGCGAAAGGCAGAGCGTCGAGCAGATCTTCACCGTTTTCCACCGTCATCCCGCCTCGCCGGTCCGAATGGCGAAGTAAGGGGCAGAATTCATCGGGAAAGTAAAGAGGGATAAAGGCGAGAGTGCATGGCGAGCATCAACTTCAAGGCGAGTATTGCAATTTTTTTTGCATTTTGCAAATCTCGACGGGAAAGCCGCCGGAAGCGCGCGAAATCGAAAAGGGGAAGAGGACGGCATGACAGCAATCGGAAACAAGACGGGATTCCGCCTGGCCGCCGAACTTCGGGCCGAGGTCGAAACCTCTCTGCGCCCGATCATCCTCGCCGTCGGCGAGGTGGAAAAGTGGAAACGCTCGGGCCGCGCCCTGCCGCAGGACAGCCAGATCGCACTGGCCGAGTTTCACGACATCTCGCCGGAGCTTCTGCAGACTCTGAACCCCGACGTGGTGCTCTCGCCGCTCCTGTGCCCGGCCTTCGACTGCCTCGATCTGGCCCAGGCCCTCACCCGCTCGGGCTTTCGTGGCCGTTACCGGATCATCGCCCCGGCCCTGCCCAACCCGGCGGTGATCATCTCGGAAATCGAGATGCTCTGCCCGGGGCTGGATTTCAGCTT
>WFPZ01000050.1 GCA_015487335.1 Paracoccaceae bacterium | reverse complement strand
GTTCCGGGAAGGTCCTGGCACGGTCCTTGAGGCAGTACATGGCCCGCAGCAGCCCTTCCTTCTGGGCCTCGGTGAGGGGCGGCCTGCCGGTTGCGGCAAGGTAATCGGCGATTTCCGCTACGAGTGCAGCATCGTCGGCAATGGCGATGTGACGGCCGCAGATGTTTTCCAGCTTCTTGAAGTCGAAACGCGCCGGCGCGCGGCCGATTCCGGACAGGTCGAACCATTCCTTCGCCTGCTCGTCGGTGAAGAATTCGTCGTCGCCATGGCTCCAGCCCAGCCGGGCGAGATAGTTGCGCATCCCCGCCGCCGGGTAGCCCATCTTCTGGAATTCCTCCACCCCGGTGGCGCCGTGGCGCTTGGAGAGCTTCCTGCCGTCGGGGCCGTGGATCAGCGGGATATGGGCCCACACCGGCACCTCCCAGCCCATGGCGCGGTAGATCAGCGTCTGGCGGGCGGCATTGGCCAGATGGTCGTCGCCCCGGATCACGTGGGTGACGCCCATGTCATGGTCATCGACGACGACGGCAAGCATGTAGGTGGGGGTACCATCGGAACGTAAACAGATCATGTCGTCGAGCTGATCGTTCCGCCACACCACCCGGCCCTGCACCGCATCCTCGATTACCGTCTCCCCCTCGCGCGGGGCCTTGAGGCGGATCACGTAGGGCGCATCCGGATGGCTGGACGGATCGGCATCGCGCCAGGGCGAGCGAAACAGCGTCGAACGCCCCTCGGCGCGGGCGGCCTCGCGGAAGGCGGCGATTTCCTCCTGGGTGGCGAAGCACTTGTAGGCATGGCCCGATTCGAGCAGCGCCCGGGCCACCTCGGCGTGGCGGGCCGCCCGCGAGGCCTGGCTGACCGGCTCGCCGTCCCACTCCAGCCCCAGCCACTTCAGGCCCCGGATGATCGCCTCGGTGGCTTCGGGGGTGGAGCGCGCCCGGTCGGTATCTTCGATGCGCAGCAGGAACCGGCCGCCACGCCCGCGCGCGTAAAGCCAGTTGAACAGCGCGGTGCGCGCGCCCCCGATATGCAGCGTGCCGGTGGGCGAGGGGGCGAAACGGGTGACGACAGGGCGGTCGGACATCGGCATTAACCTTTTGGAAACCACGCGGGAGCTAGCGTTGGCGGTGGTCTATTCAATCGGCAGTGCAAGAACAAGGGCGGCGCCCTTGCGCGCCCTGGCCGCGGCGGGGCTTCGGGCGGTGGCGGCCCAGCGGGGGCACCTGCTGCCCTGGGCGCCGGTGTTCCTGGGCGCGGGCATCGGCGCGTGGTTCGCCCTGCCGGAGGAGCCGGGGGCCGCGGTCTACGCGCTGCTGGCCGGGCTTGTGGCGCTCGTCGCGGCGGGCGCGCGCCGGCTGCCCGAGGATGCCCGCCCGCTGGCCGGCGCGCTGGCGCTGATGGCCCTGGGGGCGCTGCTGGCGGGGCTGCGCGCCCATCTGCAGGCCGCCCCGGTGCTGGAGTTTCGCTACTACGGCCCGGTCGAGGGGCGGGTGGTGAAGATCGACCGCTCGGCTTCCGGCGCCGTGCGCCTGACCCTGGACAGGGTGGTGCTCGAGGACGTGCGCCCGCAAAGGGTGCCGCGGCGGGTGCGCGTCTCGCTGCACGGGGCGCAGGGCCTCGTGCGGCCCGAGCCGGGGCAGGTGGTGGCGATGACCGCCTCGCTCGCCCCGCCGCCCGGCCCGGTGGAGCCGGGGGGCTTCGACTTTCGCCGCAAGGCCTGGTTCGAGCGGCTGGGCGCGGTGGGCTACACCCGGCTTCCGGTGCAGGTGCTGGCCCCGCCCGAGCCCGGCCCGGCGCTGTGGCTGGCCCGGCTGCGGGCGCAGATCTCGGCCGGGGTGCAGGCCCGCCTGCCGGGCGAGGCGGGGGCCTTCGCGGCGGCGGTCACCACCGGGGACCGCTCGGCCATGGGGAGGGAAACCGTGGCCGCGCTGCGCGATTCGAACCTTGCGCATCTGCTGGCCATCTCGGGGCTGCACATGGGGC
Source organism: Paracoccaceae bacterium (assembly GCA_015487335.1). Lineage (GTDB taxonomy): Bacteria > Pseudomonadota > Alphaproteobacteria > Rhodobacterales > Rhodobacteraceae > S012-89. The sequence continues at coordinate 9,706 of WFPZ01000050.1, read as the reverse complement.
TGATCACCGGTTTCGTCTTCGCCGCTCTGCGCTACGGGCTGGCGCTGGCCCCGCCGCTGGCGCTGCGCCTGCCGGTGCGCAAGCTGGCCGCGGTGGGCGCGCTGGTGGTGGGGGCGGGCTATCTGGCGCTGGCGGGCGGCAACGTGGCCACCGAGCGGGCCTTCATCATGGTGGCGGTGATGTTCGGGGCGGTGCTGCTGGAGCGCCGCGCCCTGACCTTGCGGGCGGTGGCGGTGGCGGCGCTGATCGTTCTGGCGCTGCGCCCCGAAAGCCTCACGGGCCCCGGCTTTCAGATGTCCTTCGCCGCGACCACCGCGCTGGTGGCCGTTTTCGGGTGGATCCGCGGCCGCTGGCCCGGCTGGCTGCCGCGGCGGCTGCGGCCGGTGGCGGCGGTGGTGATGTCCTCGGCGGTGGCGGGGCTGGCCACCGCGCCGGTGGCGGCGGCCTTCTTCAACCGCATCGCCGATTACGGGCTGCTTGCCAACCTGCTGGCGGTGCCGCTGATGGGGCTGGTGGTGATGCCCGGCGCGGTGGTGGCGGCGGTGCTCTGGCCGCTGGGGCTGGAGGAGGCGGGGCTGGCGGTGATGGCCCCGGCGATCCGCTGGATCCTCGGCGTGGCCCATTGGGTGGCCGGGCTGGAAGGGGCGGTGACGCGGGTTCCCGCTCCCGGCGCGGCGGTGCTGCCGGTGCTGGCGCTGGGGGCGTTGTGGCTGGTGCTGTGGCAGGGGCGGGCGCGGCTGGCGGGGCTGGCACCCATGGCGCTGGCCTTCGCGCTGTGGGCCGGGGGCGAGCGTCCGGCGCTGCTGATCTCGGATACCGGCGGGCTGGTGGGGCTGATGGGCGAGGCGGGCAGAGCCCTGAGCAAGCCGCGCGGAGAGGGGTTCGTGGCCGCGAACTGGCTGGAGAACGACGGCGACGCGGCAAGCCGGGCCGAGGCGTTCCAGCGGCCCGGATTCACGGGCAGACCCGGATCGTCGAGGTTCTCGCTGGGCGGGGTGCGCTTTGCCCATCTCACCGGGCGGGGCGCGTCCGGGCGGGTGGCCCGGGCCTGCCGATGGGCCGACTGGGTGATCGTCTCGTCACCGGCCCAGGCGCCGCCCGGCTGCCGGGTGCTCGACCGCCCGGCGCTTGCGCGCAGCGGGGCGGTGGCGATGTGGCCCCGGGAAGGCGGCGGGGTCGAGATGATCACCGCGGCCGAACGGGCCGGCCGGCGGCTGTGGAGCACCCCGTCCGTGCGGCGGAAGCACTGAGCGGTTCACTGTCGCGCCGGGCCCTGCCCTGCCGGGTTGCGGTTCGGTGCCTGTCTCGCGGCCTGCCCGTCGCGGCTGGACACCGATCATTTTGCCCGAATCTTTCCGCCCGGGCATGAGGCTGACGCAACCGCCCGTCCCTCGTATCCGGTGTCGGAGCATGTTGCGTCTGATTGCATTCAACTCGCCCGGGTCGCTTGTGCTCCGGGCATGCGCCCGCCCGCGCCTTGGCGGGCGCATTTTCGCCCACCCGGGCGGTCACCTGCCCTTCGGTTGCGCAGACAGACGAATCCGATCAGGAGCGACAGGCCCTAGTAGGTGCGGATCAGCCCCACCAGGCGGCCCTGCACCTTGACCTGGTCCTCGCGGAAGACGCGGGTTTCATAGGCCGGGTTGGCCGCTTCCAGGGCGATGGCGTTGCCCTTGCGGCGGAAACGCTTGAGCGTGGCTTCGTTGCCCTCGACGATGGCCACGACGATATCGCCGTTCTGGGCGGTGGAGCCCTCGCGGATCACCACCACGTCGCCGTCGTTGATTCCGGCGTCGATCATCGAATCGCCCTTCACCTCCAGCGCGTAGTGATTGGCGCCGCTCTTGAGCATCGCGCCGGGCACCGCCACGTGATGGGAGACCTCCGAGATCGCCTCGATCGGGACGCCGGCGGCGATGCGGCCCATCACCGGCAGTTCCTGCGCCTGCGCCTCGACGGCCATGGCCGCGGCGGGCGGCGCGTTGCGGTCACCGTCGATCACCCGGGGGGTGAAGCCGGTTTTCCTTTCCAGCGCCTCGGGCAGCCTGACGATTTCGATCGCCCGGGCGCGGTGGGGCAGGCGGCGGATGAAGCCGCGTTCTTCCAGCGCGGTGATCATGCGGTGAATGCCGGACTTGGAGCGCAGGTTCAGCTCGTCCTTCATCTCGTCGAAGGAGGGCGGCACGCCGGCGCTTTGCAGCCGCTTGTGAATGAATTCCAGCAGGTCGAGTTGTTTTCTGGTCAGCATCGCGCGGGCCTCCCTGAGCCTGTCCGTTCAGGTTGCGTTCTACCCGTGTTCACCTTATGTGTCAACCTGCCGTAGCGGCGGCTGCGCGCGGTTTCAGATTTCGATGTATTCCACCATTTCGCCGGCGGCGCGCGGGCCGTCGCCGGGCGGGCGGACCAGCAGCGCATCGGCCCGGGCGAGCACGCTCAGCAGGGCGCTGTCCTGGCGGTCGAAGGCCTCGATCCCGCCGGGGGTGAGCCGGGCGCGCATGTAGTGTTCGCGCGGGCCGTTGGCGGGCAGCGGAGCGGCCAGCGGGGCGCTTCGCCGCGGCGCGGGGGCGGCGGGCAGGCCCATCATGACGCGCAGCGCCGGCAGCATGAAGATATGCCCGCAAACCATTGATGATACGGGGTTTCCTGGAAGGCCAAGCATCGCCTTCCCGGCCAGGGTGCCGGCCATCAGCGGCTTGCCGGGGCGCATCGCCACCTTGTAGAAGCTCTGCTTCATGCCCATCGAGGCGGCAACCTCGCCGACAATGTCGTGATCGCCCACCGAGGCGCCGCCGATGGTGACGATCATGTCCGCATCCAGGGCAAGCTCCAGGGTGGCGCGCAGCGAATCGGCGCTGTCGCGGGCGATCGGCAGCATGCGGGCCTCGGCGCCGGCCTCGCGCGCCATCTGCGCCAGGCCGAAGCCGTTCGAGGCGATGATCTGGTCGGGCCCCGGCTCTTCGCCGGGCATCACCAGCTCGTCCCCGGTGGCGACGAAGGCCACCGTGGGGCGGCGGAAGACGGGCAGCTGCGCCACGTTCATCGCCGCAATCAGCGCCAGGTCGGCGGGGCGCAGGCGGCGCGGGGCGTCCAGGGTGCTGCCGGCGGTGAAATCGGCCCCGAGGGGGCGGACGTTGCGCCCCTCGCCCAGGGAGTCGAGCAGGATGATCCGATCGCCCTCGCGTCGGGTGTCTTCCTGCATCACCACCCGGTCGGCGCCCTCGGGCAGTGGCGCGCCGGTGAAGATGCGCACGGCCTCGCCCGCGCCCAGGCGGCCCTCGAAGCGATGGCCCGCGGCCGATTCGCCGATCACCCGGAAGCTTGCTCCGTGGCGGGCCTCTTCGGCGCGCAGGGCATAGCCGTCCATGGCGGAAGCCGAGAAGGGGGGCTGGTCGCGCCGGGCGGCGACGGGCCGCGCCAGAACCCGCCCGCCGGCCTCGGCAAGCGGCACGGTTTCCGTCTCCAGCGGCGAGACGAGCGTGAATACCCGCTCCAGGGCCTGTTCGACACTCAGCATCACCTGGCCTCGTAACGTCCTGATTTCCCGCCCTCTTTCAGGATCAGGCGGATGTCCTCGATGATCATGCCCTTTTCGGCCGCCTTGACCATGTCATAGACCGTCAGGCAGGCGACGGAGACGGCGGTGAGCGCCTCCATCTCCACGCCGGTCTGGCCGGTGGTGCGCACCGTGGCTTCGACGCGGATGCCGGGGCGCTCGGGGGCGGGCTCCAGCGCCAGCGCCACCTTGGCCAGCGGCAGCGGGTGACACAGCGGAATCAGATCGGCCGTCTTCTTGGCGCCCATGATCCCGGCCAGCCGCGCCACGCCCAGCACGTCGCCCTTTCCGGCCTTGCCTTCCGTAATGAGTTCAAGGGTTTGCGGGCTCATCCTGATGTAGCCTTCGGCCACTGCGGTGCGCGTGGTGGCGGGTTTGGCGGACACGTCCACCATATGGGCGTCGCCCCTGGCGTCGAAATGGGTCAGCTCGGCCATTCACAGACCTCCTTCGGCGCGCAGCGGGTTGGCCAGCAGCGCGCGGGTGGCGGCCTCGACATCGTCCTGGCGCATCAGGCTTTCGCCGATCAGGAAGATGCGCGCCCCGTGGCGGGCGAGATCGGCCAGATCCTCGGGGGTGGACAGCCCGCTTTCGGCCACCAGCATCTTTTCCGGCGGGGCGAGGCGGGCCAGCCTGCGGGTTGTCTCAAGCGTGGTCTCGAAGGTCTTGAGATTGCGGTTGTTGATGCCCAAGAGCGGCGATTTCAGCGCCGCCGCACGCTCCAGCTCGGCCTCGTCATGCACTTCCACCAGCACGTCCATCCCCCATTCGCCGGCGGCCGCTTCCAGTTCCGCGGCCTGCGTGTCCGAGACCGCGGCCATGATGATCAGGATGCAGTCCGCCCCCAGGGCGCGGGCCTCGGCCACCTGCCAGGTGTCGAACATGAAATCCTTGCGCAGCACCGGCAGCGCGGTGGCCGCGCGGGCCTGGGCGAGATATTCCGCCGCGCCCTGAAAGCTGGGGCCGTCGGTGAGCACCGACAGGCAGCTGGCGCCGCCGCGCTCATAGGCGCGGGCCAGTTGAGGCGGGTCGAAATCGGCCCGGATCAGCCCCCTGGAAGGGCTGGCCTTCTTGATTTCGGCGATCAGCCCGTAGCCCTGGTTGGCGTCGCGGCGCAGGGCGGCGGCGAAGGGGCGCACAGGGCCGGCGGCGCGGGCTTCGGCCTCCACCTCGGAAAGGGGACGGGCCGCCCTGGCGGCGGCGATTTCCTCGAGCTTGTAGGCCCGGATCCTGTCGAGCACGGTTTCCATGCAGGCTGGATAGCCCGCCGCGCCCCGGAAGGGAAGCGCCGGAGTGCATTCCGCGCCTGCCCGACGGCATTCTCCGCCATGGCCAGGGCCCGGCGCGGGGTTCAGCGGCCCAGCAGAACCGCCGAGATCGGGGCGAGGGTAACGGTGCGGGCGCGGTTGCCGAGGCTCCACTCCACCAGCGCGCGTATCGTTTCGGGGCGGTTGCGGGCCACCAGCACCACCCTTTTCAGCTGCCCGGCCCGGAAGGCGGCCTGATCGAGGAAGCGCTTGACCGCGGCCGCGTCCTGGCCCGAGCCGTCTATGTCGCGGAACACCAGGGCCGCCGGGATGCCTTCGCGCTCGGCCACCTGGATGGCGGAGTTGAGCCCCCGCGCGTAGGTGATCATCCCGTGGCCGGTATCGGCCAGAATGTCGGCCACCTGCGAGGCGAGCAGCCGGCCGGACTGGAACACCGCCGCGCGGCTGTCGAGCACCGCCACCGCCTCGGGGACCGCGGCGAGATAGCTCTCGAAGGCCACTTCCGCGTCGCGCGGCGAGGCGTCCTCGGGCAGGGGGGCGAGCAGCACCACCTCGTAGCCGGCGGCGCGGATGGCGCGCATCCTTTCGGTGGCGTCCGCACGGCTGGCGTCGACGGCATAGCTGACGGGGAAGGGCAGGGTGGCGATCTGCGTCGCGTCGGCGGCGGGGTCGGGCAGCAGAATCACGGCCATCAGCGGCCGGCCCTCGGGGTTTTCGAAGGGCACGGCGAAGCGTTCGATCGCAGGGGCGTTTTCATCCACTTCATCCACGGCCTGATCCTCCGCCGGCTCTTCGGCCATGGTCGCGGATTCGCCGCCGATGGTGGGCAGGCGGTTGCTGCGCAGGCCTCCCTCGCCGGGGCGGAGCACCCGCGGCCCGGAGGCAGGCGCGCTGTCCGTGGCGGGCGGCTGTTCCTGTTCCTGTGGCGGCAGGGCGGCCACCTCCGCCTGGCCGGGGGGCTGAGTAGCCCCGCCGGGCATGGGCGGTTCGTCCTCGCGCGGGGCCGGAAGGTCGACGATCTGCGGCTCGCTGACGGCTGCCGGTGCGCTGTCGGCCTCCGGTGCGGCCGGGGTGGTGGGCGCGGGCTGGCCGGGAGGCGGCGGGGCGTCGGGCGCGGCCACCCCGGCAGGTGCGGCGCGCGGCGCGGGCGCGTCTTCGATCTCGCGCGGGGCGGCATCTGCTCCGGGCGCGGGCAGGCCGGCTAGCGCCGTGTCCGGGCGGGCGGGCTCTTCCCCGATGCGGCCCGGAACGGCGGGCTCGGCGGCTTGCGCAGGTTCGGCCGGGGGTGCGGCCTCGGCCTCGGCCCCGGGTGCGCGCGCCGGCGCGGTATCGGCCCGCGGCGGGGTTTCGGCCGTGCCGGCGGGCAGTTCGAGGCCCAGGCGCGAGGGCTCGGTGGCGGGCAGCGCGCCGGGCTCTGGCGCTGCCGGGGCGGGCTCGGGCGCGGCGGCGGTTTGCGGCGGCGGCGGGGCCTGATCGGAAACCTGCCCGGGCGGGGCGAGCAGCAGGCTGATCATGCCGCCAAGCTGCGAGGCCACCCACAGCACCATCGCCGAGAGGACGACGCCCCAGATCACGCCGGAGAGAAAACCTCGCGCCAACTCATGCCTCCGTTTCGTTGCCTGCGCTGCCGGGCGCCCTTGACCCCCGGGCCTGCCTCGGCGCAAGTATACCGCGACTGAAACCGGGGTCACCCCCTTTCGCCGGAACATGGGCATGTTGCTGCTGATCGACAACTACGACAGTTTTACCTACAACCTCGTGCATTATCTGGGCGAGCTGGGGGCACAGACCGAGGTGCGGCGCAACGATGCGATCAGCGTCGAGGCGGCCATGGCCATGAACCCCGCGGCGATCGTGCTCTCGCCGGGGCCGTGCGATCCGGACCGGGCCGGCATCTGCCTCGAGCTGACGAAGGCCGCGGCCCGGGCCGGCACGCCGCTTCTGGGGGTGTGCCTGGGCCATCAGACCATAGGCCAGGCCTTCGGCGGGCGCATCGTGCAGGCTGCCGAGATCGTGCATGGCAAGATGGGCACCATCCGCCACCGCGGCGAAGGGGTGTTCGCGGGGCTGCCCTCGCCGTTTCAGGCCACGCGCTACCACTCGCTGGTGGTGGAGCGCGAAACCCTGCCCGCCTGCCTGCGGGTGACGGCCGAGCTGGACGACGGCACGATCATGGGCCTGCAGCACGAAAGCCTGCCCGTCCACGGGGTGCAGTTCCACCCCGAATCCATAGCCTCCGAGCACGGCCACCAGCTGCTGCGCAACTTCCTGAACATGGCAAAGGTCCCCGCATGAGCGAAGCCCTCAAACCCCTGATCGCCGCCGCCGCCGACCGGCCTCTGACCCGGCAGGAGGCCGAGGCCGCCTTCGACATCCTGTTCGAGGGCGAGGCCACGCCCAGCCAGATCGGCGGCTTCCTGATGGCGCTGCGCACCCGCGGCGAGACGGTGGACGAATACGCCGCCGCGGCAGCGGTGATGCGGGCCAGATGCCGCAAGGTGCGCGCCCCGGAAGGGGCCATCGACATCGTCGGCACCGGCGGCGATGGCAAGGGCACGCTCAACATCTCCACCGCCACCGCCTTCGTGGTGGCCGGCGCCGGCGTGCCGGTGGCCAAGCACGGCAACCGCAACCTCTCGTCGAAGTCGGGGGCGGCGGACGCGCTGGCGCAGGTGGGTATCGAGGTGATGGTCGGCCCCGACGTGGTGCAGCGCGCGCTCGACGAGATCGGCATCGCCTTCATGATGGCGCCGATGCACCATCCGGCGGTCAAGCACGTGATGCCGACCCGGGCCGAACTGGGCACCCGCACCATCTTCAACATCCTCGGCCCGCTCACCAACCCCGCCGGGGTCAGGCGCCAGCTGACCGGGGCGTTCTCGCGCGACCTCCTGCGCCCGATGGCCGAGACGCTGGGGCAGCTGGGCTCGGAACGCGCCTGGCTGGTGCATGGCTCGGACGGCACCGACGAGCTGACCATCACCGGCACCAGCTGGGTGGTGGAGCTGGACGGCGGCACGATCACCGAGCGGGAGGTGCACCCCGAGGAAGCCGGGCTGCCGGTGCATCCCTTCGAGGAGATCGCCGGCGGCACGCCCGAGGACAACGGCCGCGCCCTGGCCGCGCTGCTGGCCGGAGAGCCCGGCGCCTACCGCGACGCGGTGCTGCTCAACGCCGCCGCCGCGCTGGTGATCGCGGGCTCAACGGACTCGTTGAAGGAGGCGGCGGAAATGGCCGCCGAGAGCATCGATTCGGACCGGGCGCTGAAGAAGATCACCGCGCTGGCCGGAATCACCACCCAGCGCGCCTGAGGCGGCTGCCGGCGGGCGCTCCAGGGCGGCGGGGGCCTGGGCGACGGGCGCGCAGGCTTCCCCTTCAATGCCTGAAAAATATCCCCGCCGGAGGCATCTGCTCTCGGCCCGGCTCAGCCCTTGCCGGAGGAGCGCACGAACATCCCCGCATCCGCCGCGGCCCGTCGGATGGCGTTGGATTTGTGCACCGTCTCCTGATACTCGGCCTGCGGGTCGGAATCGTGCACGATGCCGCCGCCGGCCTGGATGTAGAGGGTTTTGTCCTTGAGCACCGCAGTGCGCAGGGCGATGCACATGTCCATGTCGCCGTTGGAGGCGAAATAGCCCACCCCGCCGCCATAGATGCCGCGCTTTTCGGGCTCCAGCTCGTCGATGATCTCCATCGCCCGCACCTTGGGCGCGCCCGAGACCGTGCCCGCGGGCATCCCGGCCAGCAGGGCGGAGAGGGCGTCGTGTTCCTCGGCCAGTTCGCCCACCACGTTGGAGACGATGTGCATCACGTGGCTGTAGCGCTCGATGACGAATTTCTCGGTGGGGCGCACGGTGCCGATCTTCGCCACCCGTCCCACGTCGTTGCGGCCCAGATCGAGCAGCATCAGATGCTCGGCCAGTTCCTTCTCGTCGGCCAGCAGGTCGGCCTCGTTGGCGCGGTCCTCCTCGGGGGTGGCGCCGCGCGGGCGGGTGCCGGCGATCGGGCGCACGGTGATCTCGCGGCCGAAGACCCGCACCAGGATCTCGGGGCTTGCGCCGACAACCTGATAGCCGCCGAAGTTGAAGTAGAACATGAAGGGCGAGGGGTTGGTGCGCCGCAAGCTGCGGTAAAGCGCAAAGGGCGGCAGGGCGAAGGGCAGCGCCCAGCGCTGCGAGGGCACCACCTGGAAGATGTCGCCGGCGCGGATGTAGGCCTTCGCCTTTTCCACCGCCGCCAGATAGGCCTCGCGGGTGAAGTTGGAGACCGGCTCGGCCTGGGGCAGGGATTCGCCCAGCCCGTGGCCGGTGCCGGGGGGCTGGCGTTCGAGGTCGCGCACCGCGTCCATCACCCGCTCGGCGGCCTGGGCATAGGCGGCGCGGGCGGAAAGCCCCGAGCCCGCCCAGGCCGGCGAGACCACGATCACCTCGCCCTTGACCCCGTCGAGCACCGCCACCACCGAGGGGCGCAGCATCACCGCATCGGGCAGGCCGAGCGGATCGGGGTTGACGTTGGGCAGCCGCTCGACCAGGCGGATCATGTCGTAGCCGAGATAGCCGAACAGCCCCGCGGCGGCCGAGGGCAGGCCCTCGGGCAGCTCGATCCGGCTTTCGGCGATCAGCGCCCGCAGGGTGTCGAGGGGCGAGCCCTCGAGCGGCTGCCAGGCTTCCGGGTCGAAGCGGGCGTCGCGGTTGATGCGCGAGCTTTCCCCGTGGCACTGCCAGATCACGTCGGGCTTCATGCCGATGATCGAGTAGCGGCCGCGCACCTCGCCGCCGGTGACGCTTTCCAGCATGAAGCTGTTTTCGCGCGCCTCCGTCAGCTTCAGCATCAGCGAGACCGGCGTGTCGAGATCGGCGGCCAGGCGGTTGTAGACCACCTGGTT
>WFPZ01000049.1 GCA_015487335.1 Paracoccaceae bacterium | reverse complement strand
TGTTCCACCTGCCGGTGCCGGGTCGTGGAAGGCGAGGTGGAGATGGTCGCCAACCATGCGCTGGAGGATTACGAGGTGGAAAAGGGCTATGTGCTGTCGTGCCAGTCCTACCCCCTGAGCGATCGCATCGTCATCGATTACGAGCGGTAGCAGCGGGCGCGGCAGGGCGGCAAGGGCCGGCGCCGGGGGCAAGGGCCCGTTGGTCCTACAGGCCCCGTACCCCCTTCAGGGTGAGATTGGCCACCAGAGAGGCATAATCCTCGCGCGCCTTTCGCCCGGCGCCGGAATTCCACATGTAGTACCAGTTGAGCATCCCGAAGACCGACATGGTGGCGGCCCTCAGCTTGGCCCGGTCGCCATCGAAGACCTCCGGCGCAATGGCCTGGAGGATGTCGCTCATGTGGCGCACCAGATCGCGCTGGTATGCGCGCAGGAGCGCCTGCTGCTCTTCGGGCAGGGCCGACATGGCGCCCACCTGCACCTGATGTTCATGGTCCGATCCCTGATAGGCCATGAGGATCTCGGCCACCGTGCGGTGAAGCTGCTCTTCGGGGGAAAGCCCGGCCAGATCGAGGCCGCAGATGCGGTCGCGCAGGGCCTTGAGATAGGTATCGAGGATATCGAACAGCAGGGCGTCCTTGCTGTCGTAGTAATGGTAGATGTTGGCCTTGGAGATGCCGCACTCGCGGGCCAGCTGCGCCATGGAGGCCCGGTCGAACCCTTCGGTGGCAAAGACCTTGGCGGCGGATTTCAGGATCTGTTCGCGCTTGAGGTCGTGATCTTTGGCGATTGTCCGGGCCAAGGGCCTACTCCTTCGGTCGGTTGTCGATGACCCGCCGGGCCTTGCCCTCGGAACGGGCCACCCCGCCCGGATCGGCCACGATGATCTCGGTCGAGACCCCGACGATGTCCTTGATCCGCTTGTAGAGCATGCGCGCGGCGGCGTCCTTGCTGGCGTCGTCCGCGGCATGCGGCAGGGCTTCCACATGCACGCGCATGGCGTCCAGCCGGCCGGCGCGGTAAAGCTCCAGCTGGTAATGGGGCGCCAGCCCCCCGGTGGCCATCAGCTGTTCCTCGATCTGGCTGGGAAACACGTTGACCCCGCGCAGGATGATCATGTCGTCGGAGCGGCCGGTGATCTTCTCCATCCGCCGCATCGAGCGCGCGGTGCCCGGCAGCAGCCGGGTGAGATCGCGCGTGCGGTAGCGGATCATCGGCAGGCCTTCCTTCGTCAGCGTGGTGAACACCAGCTCTCCCATTTCGCCGTCGGGCAACACCTCCCCGGTTTCCGGGTCGATGATCTCGGGATAGAAATGATCTTCCCAGATGTGAAGCCCGTCCTTGGTTTCCACGCATTCGTTGGCCACGCCGGGGCCCATGATCTCGGACAGGCCGTAGATGTCGACCGCGTGCATGTCGAAGGCCTCCTCGATCTCGCGGCGCATGGCGTTGGTCCAGGGCTCGGCACCGAAGATCCCCACCTTCAGCGAGCTTTCATGCGGGTCGAGCCCGGCCTTGTGGAACTGCTCGAGGATGTTGAGCATGTAGGAAGGCGTCACCATGATGGTATGCGGGCGGAAATCGTTGATCAGCGTCACCTGCCGCTCGGTCTGGCCGCCGGAGACGGGGACCACGGTGGCGCCAAGCCGCTCGGCCCCGTAATGGGCGCCAAGCCCGCCGGTAAACAGCCCGTAGCCATAGGCCACATGCACGATGTCGCCGGGCCGGGTGCCGGAGGCGCGCAGGCTGCGGGCCATCAGATTGGCCCAGGTGTCGATATCGCGGCGGGTATAGCCTACCACGGTGGGCTTGCCGGTGGTGCCAGAGGAGGCATGGATGCGCACGATCTGCTCGCGCGGGACGGCGAACAGGCCGAAGGGGTAGTTGTCGCGCAGATCGTTCTTGTAGGTGAAGGGGAACTTCGCCAGATCGGCAAGCGTCTTGAGATCGTCCGGGTGCACCCCGGCCTCGTCGAAGCGCTGGCGATACATGGGCACGTTTTCATAGGCATGCCGGAGGGACCATTTCAGCCGCTCCAGCTGCAGGGCGGAGATTTCATCGCGCGAGGCGGTCTCGATCGGCTCCAGATCTCGCTTGTCGGGGGTCAGGTCTTCCATGGGTTTCAGCCTTCGTCTTCATTGAAGAGGTGCCCCCGGATGGTGCGGGAAAAGCCGCGAAACTCGGCGATTCGCGTTCCATCCTGGTTGGTCACCTGCACGTCGTAAATTCCGTTGCGCCCCTGCAGGCTCAGCTCGACGGCACGCGCGGTAAGGCGGTCGCCCAGCCGGGCCGGGGCAAGATAGCTGATGATGTTGTGCTGGGCCACGGTGGCCTGGTTGCGGCTGTTGCAGGCAAAGGCAAAGGCGCTGTCGGCCAGCGCGAAGGTGATGCCGCCGTGGCAGATGCCGTGCCCGTTGGTGTGGTGCCGTTCCACCGTCAGCGCCAGCGTGGCGCGGCCTTCGTCCACCTCCAGCAGCTCCATCCCCAGCCAGGCCGAGGCGCGGTCGTCCGACCACATGGCCCTGGCCGCGGCCTCGGCGCGTTCTTTCGGCGTCATGCTCATTCACCCCTCCCCGTGAACCTCGGCGCGCGCTTTTCCAGAAAGGCGCTGACCCCTTCCGCATAATCGGGGCTTTCGCCGCAGATCCTCTGATACTCGGCCTCCAGATCCAGATGTTCGTCCAGCGAGTTCGTGCCCGCCGCCTGAATGGCCTTCTTGGTCAGCGCCAGCCCCAGCGTCGGCCCCTGAGCAAGCCGCGCGGTCAGGGCCCGGGCCTCCTCCATCAGCGCATCGTCAGGCACCGCCTTCCAGATCAGCCCCCATTGGGCGGCGGTGGCGGCGGGCAGGGGCTCGGCCGTGAGGGCAAGCGCCTTGGCGCGGGCCTCGCCCAGCAGCCGGGCCAGCGCCCAGCTGCCACCGGCGTCGGGCACCAGCCCGACCCTGGCGAAGGACTGGATGAACTTCGCGCTTTCGGCGGCAAGGACGATATCGCAGGCCAGGGCGATGTTGGCCCCCGCCCCCGCGGCCACGCCATTGACGGCACAGACCACCGGAAAATCCAGAGAGCGGATCAGCCGCACCAGCGGGTTGTAGAATTCGGTCAGGGTGCGGCCCAGATCGGGCTTTCCCTCCATCTTCGAAGGGTCGCGCTCCCCCAGATCCTGGCCGGCGCAAAAGCCCCGCCCCGCGCCTGTCAGCAGCACGGCACGCGCGCCCTCGTCGCGGGCGCTCTGCAGGGCCGCGCGCAGCGCCAGGTGCATTTCGTCGTTGAAACTGTTCAGCCGTTCAGGGCGGTTGAGGGTGATCTCCACCCACCCGCCCATGTCCCTTGCACGTATCGTCTCGCTCATGTCCTGCCGGTCTGTCCTGCTGTCGTGAAAACACTTGCATAAACCGAACGGTTGGTCAATAAATATCCCCGACTTCTCGAAACCGAAGTGGAAACGCGCGACATGTCCAGTCCCTCGCCGGTGAGGACGCAGATCACGAACGGCATTGCCTGGGTGACGGTGGACAACCCGCCGGTCAATGCCACCTCCACCGCCGTGCGCCGGGGGCTGGAAGAGGCGGTGGCGCAGGCGCAAGGCGCGCGCCTTGCGGTGCTCATGTGCGCGGGCAAGACCTTCATCGCCGGCGGCGACATGTCGGAATTCGACCGCCCGCCCGAACCCCCGCACCTGCCTGACGTGGTCAATGCCATCGAGGCCAGCCGCACCCCCTTCATCGCCGCGATGCAGGGCAAGGTGCTGGGCGGGGGCTTCGAGATCGCCATGGCCTGCGCCTGGCGCATCGCCCTGCCCGGCACCCGCTTCGGACTGCCCGAAGTGAACGTGGGGCTGATCCCCGGCGCCGGCGGGTCGCAGCGCGCACCAAGGCTGCTGGGCATGGAAACGGCCATCGAGATGGCCTGCCTGGGCAAGACCTTCACCGCCGAGGCACTGGCCGAATCGGGGGCGATCGATGCCGTCGTTTCCGATGATCTGCGCCAGGCCGTCGAGGCCTTCATCGCCGATCTGCCCCCGCGCCCGGTGCCGGTCAGCCAGCGGACGGCAAGGATGCCCTCGCCGGAAGCGCTGAGCGCGGCGCGGGAGCGTATCGAGAAGCGCGCAAGGGGGCAGCAATCGCCATTGCACAATTTCGAGGCGCTGCAATGGGCGGCCCTGCCCTTTGCCGAGGGCCAGGCAAAAGAGCGCGCGCTGCATCTGAAGCTGCGCCTCTCGGACGAAAGCCGCGCCTTGCGGCACGCCTTCTTCGCCGAACGCGCCGTGGCCCGGCCCGCGGCAATCGCCGGCGCCACACCGCGCGAGGTGAGGAAGGTGGCCGTCGCCGGCGGCGGGCTGATGGGTGCCGGCATTGCCACGGCCTGCCTGGGCGCGGGGCTGGAGGTGGCCCTGATCGAGCGCGACGAAGAGGCCGCGCAGGCCGCCCGCGAACGCGTGGAGCGGCTGCTTGACGGGGCGCTCGGGCGCGGCCGGATCTCCCCGGCCGAGCGTGAAAGCCAGCTTGCCGCCCTGCATGTATCGGCCGATCACGCCGATGCCGCGGGGGCCGATCTGGCGATCGAGGCGGTGTTCGAGGATCTCGACGCCAAGCGCGCGGTGTTTGCGCGCCTCGCCGAGGTGCTGGATGACACGGCCATCCTGGCCACCAACACCTCCTACCTGAACCCCGAAGAGATATTCTCCGGCCTGCCCGCCCCCGGCCGCTGTCTGGGGCTGCACTTCTTCTCGCCCGCCCATGTCATGAAACTGGTCGAGGTGGTGCGCCTGCCCGCGACCGGGGCCGAGGTGCTTTCCACCGCCTTCGCGCTGGCCCGGCGGCTGGGAAAGGTGCCGGTGCTGTCGGGCATCTGCGACGGCTTCATCGGCAACCGCATGCTGGCCGCCTACCGCCGCGAGGCCGAATATCTGCTGGCCGACGGCGCCCTGCCCCACCAGATAGACGCGGCGATGCGCGGCTTCGGTTACGCCATGGGCCCCTTCGAGATGCAGGACATGGCCGGGCTGCAGATCGCCTGGGCCAACCGCAAGCGCCAGGCCGCCACCCGTGATCCGGGCGAGCGCTACGAGACGATCTCGGACATGCTGTGCGAGATGGGCCGGCTGGGCCAGCGCAGCGGCAGGGGCTGGTACCGCTACGAAGAGGGCAGCCGCACACCTCTGCGCGACCCGGAGGTGGAGGCGCTGATCGAGGAATATTCCGCCAAGCGCGGGATCGCGCGGCGCGAATTCTCGGCCGAAGACATCACCGCCCGGCTGATCGCGGTGCTCGTCAACGAAGGGGCGCGGATCGTCGAGGAAGGCATCGCGGCGGGCTTTGACGAGGTGGATATGGTCCAGATCCACGGCTACGGCTTCCCCCGCTGGCGCGGCGGGCCGATGCACCACGCCCGGACGCTGGGCTGGAAGGAAATTTCCCGGACCATGCGGCAGGTGGCCGGCGAAAGCCCCGGCTCGTGGCCGCTGGCCGAAATCGTTTCAAGCAACTGAACCCCGAAAAGCCATTACCCAAGGGAGGAGACCATGGCGAAATTCACTTCACTGAAAACCCTGCTGGCCGGGGCGGCGCTGGCGCTGGCCGGCACCGCCGCATCGGCCGGCGCCGAGGCGGAATACACGCTGACCATCTCCAGCTGGGCGCCGCCGACCCACGGCATCAACGCGCTGATGTGGCCGAAGTTTTCCGAAATGGTCGACGAGGCCACCAACGGGCGCGTGCATACCGAGCTCAAGCTCGGCCTCGCCCCGCCGCCGGCCCAGATGGACCTCATCCAGGACGGCGCGGCGGATGTCTCGATCATCTTCCACGGCTACCAGCCGGGGCGCTTCACCACCACCAAGCTGATCGAGCTGCCCGGCTATGAAGGCACGGCCGAGCAGGCCTCGGTGGCCTACTGGCGCGCCTATGAAAAGTATCTCAAGGCCGCCAACGAGCACCGCGGGGTGAAGGTCATCGCCCTGCACACCCACGGGCCCGCCCAGCTGCACACCGCCGATCCCGTCACCTCGCTCGACCAGATCTCGGGGCTGAAGGTGCGCGTGCCCGGCGGCGTGGGCGGCGACGTGGCCTCGGCCCTCGGCGCCACCGGCATCCAGGTGCCGGCCCCGAAGGTTTATGAAACCCTGGCCTCCAGGGCGGCCGACGGGGTGGTCATGCCGTTCGAGTCGCGCAAGGGCTTCAAGCTCACGGAAGTGGCCCCGCATGTCTACGAGATGCCGGGCGGGCTCTATCGCGGCTCGTTCGCCTTCATCATGAACGAGGACACCTTCGCCGACCTGCCCGAAGACCTGCAGCAGGCGCTCGAGGAAAAGGTGTTCGGCGAGCCGCTGAGCCGCGAGCTGGGCAGGATCTGGGATCAGATCGACGCCATCGGCCGCGAGGCCACCGAAGCCGCCGAGGGCAACGCGATCCATCAGGCCAGCGCGGAAGATCAGGCGAAATTCGCCGAAATCGCCGCCGAGGTGACGGCGCGCGTTCTCGAAGAGGTCGCGGCCACCGGCGTCGATGCCCAGGCCGCCTACGAGATGATCAGGGCCGAGATGGCCAAGTAGGCACCCCCCGGGCCGGCGGCACGCCTGCCGGCCCGGACCCTCACCGGCAGAAGGAAACGATCGATGAGGCTTGTCGTCAACCTGGCGCGCCGTGGTGCCGTGGCGCCCGTCATGCTGGCCTGTCTTGCGCTGTTCGTCCTGATGGTGATGACCTTCCTCGACGTGATGCTGCGCTCGGTGCTCAATGCCCCGATCGAGGCCGCCACCGAGCTGACCCGGATCCTGATGGCCATCATGGTGTTTTCCGTCCTGCCGATCATCTCGGCCAGGGGCGAGCACATCTCGGTCGATCTCACCGACGGGATCTTCCTGACGCTGAAGCTCGACCGGCTGCGCGACGGGCTGATCCACATCGTCTCGGGGGTGATGCTGCTGTGGCCGATCCGCCGCGTCTGGGTGCTGGCCGAGCGCGCCCGCGATTACGGCGACGTCACCGAATATCTCGGGATACCGCAATTCTACATCGGCTGGTTCATCGCCGCCGCCACCGCGGTGACGGCCCTGGCACTGGTGGTCACCGGCATCCTGCACCTTTTCGCCCCCGCCCTGCTGGAGAAAGAGCAATGACCGCTGCCCTGATCGGCTTTGCCATCGTGCTTGTGCTGGTTCTGCTGCGCATGCCCATCGTGTTTGCCATGGGACTGGTGGGCACGCTGGGCTTTGCCTTCGAGCGCGGCGGCTCGATATTTTCCGAGCGCGGCCTCAAGGCGGCCATGTCCATGGTCGGCCGCCAGATCACCGACACCGCGCAGGATTACGGGCTGTCGGTGATTCCGCTGTTCATCCTGATGGGGCTGTTCGTCAACAAGGGCGGGCTGGCACGCGAGCTTTACGCCGTCTCCAACGCCTTTCTCGGCCACCTGCGCGGCGGGCTGGCAATGGCCACCGTGGCCGCCTGCGGCGGGTTTTCCGCCATCTGCGGCTCTTCGCTGGCCACCGCGGCGACCATGTCTAAGGTGGCGATGCCCGAGATGCGCCGCTACGGCTATGCCGACGGGCTGTCCACCGCCTCGATCGCCGCCGGCGGCACGCTGGGCATTCTCATCCCGCCCTCGGTGATCCTGGTGATCTACGGCCTGCTTACCGAAACCTCGATCGGCAAGCTGTTCATCGCCGGCATCGTGCCGGGGGTGCTGGGCATCCTGTTCTATCTCTTCGCGGTGCGCTGGTCGGTGTATCGCAACCCGCAGGCCGGCCCCGCAGGCCCGCGCGCCAGCTGGGGCGAGCGGCTGCGCGCGCTGCGTGCCGTCTGGGCGGTGCTGCTGCTGTTCTTCCTGGTGATCGGCGGGCTTTACGGGGTGTTCGATTTCGCCCCCCTGAACCTCACCTTCTCGCCCACCGAGGCCGCCGGGATGGGGGCCATGGGGGCCTTCCTGATCGCGCTGTCGCGCGGCGGGCTGGACTGGCGGACCACCTTCGAGGTGCTGAAGGATACCGCCTTCACCTCCGCCGCCCTGTTCGCGGTGCTGATCGGGGCGCAGATCTTTTCCAATTTCGTCAACCTCGCGGGGCTGCCCGAGGCGCTGATCGCCATCGTCACCGCCTATGACGTGCCCCCCTTCGTGGTGATGCTGATGATCCTCGGCATCTACATCGTGCTGGGCTGCGTCTTCGAAAGCCTCTCGATGCTGCTGCTGACGGTGCCGATCTTCTTTCCGCTGGTCATCTCGCTGGGGTTCGATCCGGTGTGGTTCGGGATCGTCGTGGTGGTGGTGACGGAAATCAGCCTGATCACCCCGCCGGTGGGGCTCAACGTGTTCATCCTCAAGGGGGTGGTGGGCGATGTCTCGACCGGTACGATCTTTCGCGGGGTCACGCCCTTCTGGGTGGCCGACATCTTCCGCCTGGCGCTGATCGTGCTGCTGCCGGCGCTGGTGCTCTTCCTGCCCGAACAGATGGGGCCCTGAGCCATGCCCCGCCCCTTCCTTCCCCATCCGCCCGCGCCCGGCAAGGGCCGCCAAACCTGACCGAGGACAACAATGACCATCCGACAGATCCACAGCTTCGCCGCCGGCGAGTGGGTGGCGCCCGGCAAGGGCGCGCGCCCGATCGCCTCTGCCATCACCGGAGAGATCATCGCCGAGGCCGGAAACGACGCCCTCGACGTGCAGGCGATGCTGGAGCACGCCCGCAACACGGGCGGGCCGGCCCTGCGCGCCATGAGCTTCCACGACCGGGCGCGCATGCTCAAGGCGCTGGCGCTGCACCTCAGCGAGCACAAGCAGGCGCTCTACGACATTTCCTTCGATACCGGCGCCACGCAGGCCGACCACCTGATCGACATCGACGGCGGCATCGGCACCATGTTCGTCTTCGCCTCCAAGGGGCGGCGCGAAATGCCCGACGGCCATGTCTACCTCGACGGCGAGGTGGAGCAGCTCTCGCGGGAGGGAAGCTTCCTCGGGCGCCATGTGTGCACTCCGCTGCACGGGGTGGCGGTGCACATCAACGCCTTCAACTTCCCCGTCTGGGGCATGCTGGAAAAACTCGCCCCCACCCTGCTGGCCGGGGTGCCGGCGATCGTCAAGCCCGCCACCGCCTCGTGCTACGTGACCGAGGCCGCGGTGCGGCTGATGCTGGAGTCGGGCATCCTGCCGGAAGGGGCGCTGCAGCTGGTCTCGGGGGGGCTGGGCGACATGCTGGAGCGGCTGGGCTGTCAGGACGTGGTCTCCTTCACCGGCTCGGCCGCCACCGCGCTGAAGCTGCGCTCGGCCCCGCGCATCCTGGAAAACTCGGTGCGCTTCATCGCCGAGCAGGACAGCCTGAACGCCTCGATCCTCGGCCCCGACGCGGTGCCGGGCACGCCCGAGTTCGACCTCTTCGTCAAGGAGGTCTGCCGCGAGATGACCGTCAAGGCTGGGCAGAAATGCACCGCCATCCGCCGCATCATCGCCCCGCAGGCGCAGGTGCCGGCCCTGATCGAGGCCCTCTCCGCCCGCCTGGGGCGGACCGCCATCGGCGATCCGCGCCTCGAAGGCACGCGCATGGGCGCGCTGGTCTCGGCCGAGCAGAAGCGCGACGTGCTGGAAAAGGCCGCGATCATCGGGCAGGAGGCCGAACGGGTGTTCGGCGATCCCGAGGATTTCACCGTGCAGGGCGCCGATCCGGCCCGCGGCGCCTTCCTGCCGCCGATGCTGTTCCACTGCCCCGATCCCGACAACGCGGCCCGGGTGCACGACACCGAGGCCTTCGGCCCGGTTTCCACCGTCATGGGCTACCGCGACCCCGATCATGCGATCGAACTGGCCAACCGCGGCCAGGGCAGCCTGGTGGCCTCGGTCATCACCCATGATCCGCAGCTGGCCCGGCAGATGGTGCTCGGCGCCGGCGCCTTCCACGGCCGGCTCTATTTCAACGACCGCGACTCGATGAAGGAAAGCACCGGCCATGGCAGCCCCCTTCCGCACATGGTGCACGGCGGCCCCGGGCGCGCCGGCGGCGGCGAGGAGATGGGCGGCATCCGCGGCGTGATGCACTACATGCAGCGCACCGCCGTGCAGGGCAGCCCCGAGATGCTTTCCGCCATCGGCGAAAGCTGGGTGCCCGGCGCGCGCGAAATCGAGGGCCCCACCCACCCCTTCACCCGCCGCTTCGACGAGCTGCGGATCGGCGAGACGATCCACACCGCCCCGCGCACCGTCACGCTCGAGGATATCGAGCATTTCGCGGAATTCACCGGCGACACCTTCTATGCCCACATGGACGAAGACGCCGCGAAGCGGAACCCCTTCTTCCCCGGCCGGGTGGCGCACGGCTACCTGCTGCTCTCCTTCGCCGCCGGCCTGTTCGTGGAGCCCGCCGAGGGCCCGGTGCTGGCCAATACCGGGCTCGACAAGCTGCGCTTCATGAAGCCGGTGGAGCCGGGCGATGCCATCCGGGTGCGGCTGACGGTCAAGCAGAAGACGCCCCGCAACGAGGAATACGGCGAGGTGCGCTGGCACGTGACGCTTACCAACCAGGAAGGCGAGATTGTCGCCGAATACGAACTGCTCACCATGAACGCCCGCTGAGGGCGCGGGCGGGCGGGAGTGGCCCCTCGCGCGACTCCCGCCTAGAATGGCGCCATGAGCACCGCCGACCCACAGGTTTTCCGCAACTGCGTCAGGGCCCTGACGCGAGACGGCCAGCACCGGGTCTGGTCGCTGATCATCACCATCTTCGGCGATCTGGCGCAAAAACCCGGAGAACGGATCAGCGGTGCGGTGCTTTCGCGCATTCTCGGCGAGGTGGGGGTGAAGCCCGAGGCGATGCGGGTGGCGCTGCACCGGCTGCGCAAGGACGGCTGGATCGAAAGCAGGCGCTCCGGCCGGGCCAGCCTCTATCAACTCAGCGCCCACGGGCGGGCCCAGAGCGCCGCCGCCAGCCCCCGCATCTATGCCCGCAAGCCCCCCGCGCCGGACATGTGGCACCTGCTGCTGGCCGGCAGCGGCGACAGCGCCGGCGCGCGCGAACTGGAGCACCGGCTGGTCGGCGGCGACTACCTGCAGCTGGCCTCCAACGCCCTTCTCGGCAAGGGCCCTGCCCCGAGCGGCTGCGACGGGCTGTTCGCCATCGAGGGGCACGCGGCCTCGGTGCCGGGCTGGCTGCGCAGCCGGATCTGCCCCGAGGCCCTGTGCACCGCCTACCGCCGGCTGAAAGAGGCGCTCGAACAGGTATGCGAACAACTGGAAGGCGCCCCGCCGCTGCCCCCCCTGCAGGCGGCCACCTTGCGGGTTCTGCTGGTGCACAGCTGGCGGCGGGTGCTGCTGCGCCACCCCGACCTGCCGGAGGAATTCTTCCCCGAAGGCTGGCCGGGGAGCGCCTGCCGGGAAATGGTGAACGGCCTGCTCGACCGGCTTGAACGCCCCGCCCTGGACGTGCTGGAGCGCGAAAGCATGGCCCCTTGATCGAAAGCCGCCTGCCGGCAAGGCCCGCGCGCCGGGCGGCGAGGTCCGGGCTCGGGGCCCATCAATCCCGCGCCCGGAGTATCTGGCGGATTTGCCCCTGAATGCGTTGCAGCGCCTTGAAACAGGGATACTGTTCCGCCACACTGCGCCTGTTCAGGGCACAGATCTGCCAAACTGTGAATGCGGGATTGATGAGCCCTGAGCCAGATATCGCCCGAACCGCCCCGCAGCCTGCACGAGCCCGCCATGCCCGCCCGCACCAGCCTCAGCCATCCCCTTGCCATCGACAGCGTGGAGTGCTGCGGCGGGCAGATCGGCATGACGATCTGCCCCGGCATGAAGACGGGCGGCACTCTCGCCACCCCCTGGGATCGCGATCTGGAGGCCGACATGGGCGCCATCCGCGACTGGAGCGCCTCGGCCGTGGCGACGCTGATCGAAGACCACGAATACGCCATGCTGCAGGTTGAGGGCCTGGGAGAGCGGGCGGAAGCGCTGGGCCTGGAATGGCACCCCCTGCCAATCCCCGACATCTCGGTTCCGGGGCCGCGTTTCGAAACCCTGTGGCTTTACTCCGGCCATCTCCTGCGCCGGCGGCTGGCCCGCGGCGAGCGCATCGTGGTGCACTGCCGGGGCGGGCTGGGGCGCACCGGCATGATCGCCGCCCGGCTGCTGATCGAGACCGGCACCGCCCCGCACGAGGCGATCGCCCGGGTGCGGGCGGCGCGCCCGGGCACCATCGAGACCGTCGAGCAGGACCGCCACGTGCGCGCTCTTTCTCCTCCCGGGCATGGGGCGGAACATCTGGACAGGGTGCTGGGCTGTCTTCTGGGCGGGGCGCTGGGCGATGCCTTCGGCCATGCGGTGGAGTTCATGCGCCTGGCGGAAATCCGCGAAAGCCACGGCCCCCGCGGCCTGACCGAACCCCTCGAGGAGGAGGGCAGGCTGCGAGTCACCGACGACACCCAGATGACGCTCTTCGTGGCCGAGGGGCTGGTGCATGGCGCCCCCGCCCTGGCCGAACGCGACCGCGAGGCGCTGCTTGAGAGGGTGCGCCGCGCCACGCTGGACTGGCACAAGACGCAGACCCGCCCCCGCCCGCCGGTGGCGGCGGCCGATTCGCTCTTGCGCCACGAAGAGCTGTGGCACCGGCGTGCACCGGGCAACACCTGCCTGAGCGCCTGCGAGGCCGGTGCGCCGGGCACGCCGGAAGCGCCGGTCAACGCCTCCAAGGGCTGCGGCGGGGTGATGCGCGTGGCCCCCGTCGGCCTGATCTCCGGCCTGCCCCGCGAGGTGGCCTTCGATCTGGCCGCGCGCATCGCCGCCCAGACCCACGGCCACCCTTCCGGCTACATCTCCGCCGGCGCCCTGGCGGCCCTGCTGGGCGATCTGCTGCGCAACGCCGCACCCCGGACGGCCCTTGCCGGGGCGCTGGCGGTGGCGCGCGGCTGGCCGGGAGCGGAAGAGACCGTCGCCGCGCTTCAGGCGGCCGAGCGGCTGGCCGCCGAACGCCCCGGCGCGCATGAGGCCAACATCCGCGCCCTTGGCGAGGGCTGGGTCGGCGAAGAGGCGCTGGCCATCGCGCTTTACGCCTTTCTTTCTGCACAGGATTTCACCGATCTTCTGCGGATTGCCGCCAACCACGACGGCGACAGCGATTCCACCGCCGCCATCGCCGCGCAGCTGTGGGGCGCGCGCCACGGGCTGGCCGGGATGCCGCACCGCTGGGTCCGGCGGCTCGACGTGCTGGAGCCCCTGCTCGACATCGCCGGCCGGCTGGCGCGGATGAGCGCCTGAGCCCCTACCCGCCACCATCGGCAAACCGACGCCCATCCCGGGCTCAGGGCCGATGGCACGGTCTTCGGGGCCGAGCGCCAGGGGCGGTGCGGGCCGCGCGGCCCTACATGGCCTTCAGCAGCAGCTGCACCGCCACGCCCGCCAGCAGGGTGATCGCCGTGGTGAGTGCGATCACGAATCCCGAAAGCGGCCGGGCGGAAGCCGCAGCCTTCTCCTCCCGGGGGGGCTGGTACATGGGCACGATGATGCGCAGATAGACGGCCAGCGACAGCACGCTGTTGAGAATGGCGATCACCGCCAGCCAGGTGAAGCCCGCATCGATCGTCGCGGCGAACAGCAGCGCCTTGCCGACAAAGCCGAACAGCGGCGGGATTCCGGCCAGCGACAGCAGCAGGATCACCATCGCCACCCCCATCGCCGGGGCGCTGCGCCCCATGCCGCGGAACGCGTCCAGCCGGCGGCCCTGCACCATCACCACCGCGAAGGCGCCAAGGTTCATCGCCACATAGGCCGCGCCGAACACGATCAGCGATTGCAGCGAAAGCGCATTGACCCCCACCGCCACGATCCCCAGCAGGAAATAGCCGGACTGGGCCACCGAGGAATAGGCCATCAGCCGCACCATGTTGCTCTGCACCAGCGCCGCAAGATAGCCGTAGGTCATGGTCAGCGCCGCCACCAGCGCGATGACCAGCGGCCAGCCGGTCTCAGGCGAAAGATCGCGCAACACCTGGGCCAGGGCGAAAAGAGCGGCGATCTTGGTAATCACCGAAAGATAGGCCGCCACCGAGACCGGCGCGCCGTCATAGGCATCGGGCGCCCAGAAGTGGAAGGGCACCAGCGCCGCCTTGTAGCCCAGCCCGACGATCACCGCCACCAGCCCGGCCACCATCACCACGCCGCCCTGCAGGTTTGCCAGGGCGGAAAACAGGGTCGTGCCCGCGCCCCCGAACCAGAAGGTCAGCCCGTAGGTCATGACCGCGCCGGTGACCGCGCCAAAGACGAGGTATTTCATCGCCGCCTCGGTGGCCGGATCGTCGCGCGGGTAGGCCACCAGCGCGAACGAGCCCAGCCCCGTCAACACCACGCCAAGCACCAGCAGCATCATGTCGCCCGCACCCGCCAGCATCAGCGCCCCCAGCGTGACCAGCACCAGCAGGCTGTAGACGGAACCCTCGCGCTCCTTCCCGGCCAGCTCGGCGCGCGCCAGCACAAGCGACAGCGCGGTGCCCGGCAGCAGGATCAGCTTGGCCCAGGTGCCGAGCAGATCGATCCGGTAGGTGCCGCCGAACACGCTGGTGTCGGCCTCCAGAAGCGGCAGCGACAGCACACTCGCCGCCGCCAGCCCGCCAAGCCCCAGCCACAGCACCACAAGCGGGCGGCGCGCCATTTCGGCCAGGATCATCAGGGCGACGACCACCATCATCACCAGTTCGGGCTGCAGGAGGGAAAGATCTTTCGACATCAGAAGGCCAGGGCCGCCGTTGTGGTGTGGATCACGTTCAGAACCCAGGAGGGCGCGATGCCGACGAGGATGGTCAGCACCATCAGCGGCACCAGCACCAGCACCTCGCGGCGATCCAGATCGGGCAGTTTCAGCCACTCGGCCGCGGGCTCGCCCAGGAAGACCAGCGCGATGGCGCGCAGATAAAGCCCCGCCGTGACCACGATCGCGAGGATCGAGACCACCGCCCAGGGCGAAACGTTGAGCGTGGCGAGAAAGATCTGGAACTCGGCCGGGAAATGCGCCAGCCCCGGCAGACCCAGCGAGGCGAAGGCAAACAGGATGAAGCTCCAGCCCAGCACCGGCATCACCTTGAGCAGCCCGCCGAGGCGCTCCATCTCGCGGGTGTGGGTGCGCGCCTTGACCATGCCGACAAGGAAGAACAGCGCCCCGGTGACCAGCCCGTGGCTGACCATCTGCAACGTCGCGCCATCAAGCGCGATGGCGCGCATCACCGGATCGGTGGCCATTGCGGCAATCGCCACCCCGATCACCACATAGCCCATGTGGTTGACCGAGGTATAGGCGATCAGCCGCTTGAGGTCGCTCTGCGCCAGGGCCACGAAGGCCCCGTAAAGGGCGCTGACCACGCCGAAGGCCAGCACCACCACACCGGCGGCGGCAAAGGCATCGGGCAGCATCTGCAGCGAAAAGCGCACCAGCCCGTAGGTGCCGAACTTCAGCATCACACCGGCCAGGATCACGCTGCCCACGGTGGGCGCCTGCACATGCGCCGCCGGCAGCCAGGTATGCACGGGAAAGGCCGGGATCTTCACCGCGAAGGTGAACAGCATCGCCGCCAGCGCCAGCATCCCGGCCAGACCGGTGAGCGGCCGGGTCTCGATCCAGACGCGCATGTCGAAGGTATAGGGATCGGAGGCCAGGAACATGCCGAGGATCGCCAGAAGCAGCGGCAGGCTGCCCAGGAGCGTGTAGAGGAAAAACATCAGCGCCGCGCGCTGGCGGTCTTCGCCGCCCCAGCCGGCGATCATGAAATACATCGACACCAGCGAGACCTCGAAGAACACGTAGAACAGCAGCGCATCGAGCGCCGCGAAGGTGCCGATCGAGGCGGTCTCCAGCATCAGCATCAAGATGACGAAGCTGCGCGCCCGGTCGCCCGATTTCGCCTGATAGATGAAGGACAGCAGAAACAGAAGTGCCGTGAGCCCGATCAGCGGCAGGGAAAAGCCGTCCACCCCCACCCGGTAGGCCGCGCCGATGGCCTCGATCCAGGTGATCTCCTCGACCTGCGCGAAACCGCCGGGCACCACCCCGCGCGCCCACATCACCAGCGTGAGCACCAGCGTCACCGCGCTGGTGGCGATGCCGACGCCATGGGACAGGGCGGCCGAGCCGCGCGGCAGGGCCAGAAGCACGAAAGCGCCCAGAAGCGGCAGGAAGACGGCAAGGGAAACGATCGGGATCATGGGCTCGGTTTCCTCAATAGATCAGGGGGGCCGCCAGAAGGACGACGGCGATGATGCCGGTGGCGGCGATGGTCAGGGCCAGTTCGCGGTGGATGAAGCCGCTTTGCAGGCGCCGGGCGCGGCGGCCGGCGGCCTGCGTTGCCTGCGCCAGCCCGAAGATGAAGCCGTCGATCCCGGCCTCGTCGGTGGTTCGGGTGCCCCGGCCGATGCGCATCGCATGGCGCCCGACGGCCAGAACGGCCTCGTAAATCCCCCGCTCCACCGCATCGCAGGCCCGCGCCATGGCCAGGGCGGGCCGCAGCACCATGCCATCCATGCCGCCGGCCACCGCAAAGCCGCGCCGCGCCCAGGGCAGAAGCGGCCCCAGAAGCCGCCCCCCCGGCACCAGCCACCCCAGCGCAAGGCCCGCGAGGGCGGCCACCAGCCCCAGCAGCATCGCCAGGGTCGAGACAGGCGGCGCGTCGCCAAGCAGCCACTCCAGCGACGGGAAAACCGCCCCCAGGCCCGCCGCCAGCGCCACCAGAGCGCCCATGCCAAGCCCCATCCACATCAGCTCTTCGCCGCTTTCGCCCCCTTGCGGCGCGCCACGCCACAAAAGCGCCAGCGCGCGCGCCATGTAGGCGCCGGTCAGCACCGTCCCCGCCAGTGCCAGCACCGCCATCCAGATGCCGCCCGGCGCGGCCAGGGTGGCGGCGATGATCGCATCCTTGGAGAAGAACCCGGCCAGCGGCGGCATGCCCGCCAGCGCCAGCGCGGCGATGGCGAAGCCTGCGAAGATGCGCGGATGCTCGCGCCCGGCACCGGCAAGATCCTTGAAGGCGGTCGAACCCCGGCCGTGCTGAAAGACGCCCGCGCCCAGAAACAGCCCGCTCTTGATCGCGGCATGGGCGATCAGGTGCAAGAGCGCCACCACCGGGGCGCCTGCGCCCACGGCCAGCAGCATCAGCCCGTATTGCGCCGAGGTGGAGGCCGCCAGCAGCCGCTTGAGGTCGCGTTCGGCCAGGGCGATCAGCCCCGCGATCACCGTCGTCACCCCGCCGACGATCCCCACCACCACCAGCGCCTGGGGCGGCAGCATCGGGGCCACCCGGATCAGCAGGATGGCGCCCGCCGCCACCAGCGTGGCCGAGTGCAGCAGGGCGGAAACCGGCGTGGGCCCGGCCATGGCGCGCTGCAGCCAGTCCTGCATCGGCACCTGCGCCGACTTGCCCATGGCAGCCAGAAGCAGCAGCAGCCCGCCGATCACCGCCGGGGTTCCGAAGGTGGTGAGCGTGGCGGCGATGTTGGAGGTGCCCGCCGCCCCGATCAGCACGAACACCCCGAGGTAAAGCCCCAGATCGGCGCTGCGGGTATAGAGGAAGGCCCGCGTCGCGGCCCCCGCCACGCCGGGCTTTCGATACCAGAAGCCGATCAGCAGATAGCTGGAGACGCCGATCAGCTCCCACGCGCCCAGGAAGGTCAGCCAGTCTCCGGCCAGAACCAGCACCTGCATGGCAGTGACGAACATCAGTATGGTGGCAAAGAAGCGCCGCCTTTCCCCGTCCTTGCGCATGTAGCCCGTGGCATGGACCATCACGAGGGTGGCCACCGTGGCCACCAGCACCGAAAGCACCGCGCTCAGCGGGTCGGAGACCAGCAGCAGCGGCATCCCCGGCAGGCCGGGCATCATCAGCGTGTACCCCTTGCCCGCGAAGGCCATGGCGAGCAGCATTGCACTGGCGGGCAGGCTGATGCTGACCCCGACCAGCGCCAGAATCTCGGGCGGGCGGCGCAGGGCGGCGATCAGCAGCGCGCCCACCAGCGTGGGCAGCAGGACAAGAAGCAGCGGGCTCATCCCTTCAGCTCCCGCGCTTCTTCCACCTCGACCGAGCCGCGGGCGCGGAACCGGGCGATGGCGATGGCGAAGCCCACCGCCATTTCCACCGCCATCACCGCCATCACGATGAGCACGAACATCTGCCCCTCGATGGCCTCGGGGTGCAGGTAGCGCCAGAAGGCCACCAGGTTGAGCAGCGCCGCCGCCAGGATCAGCTCCACTCCCATGATGATCATCACCAGGTTGGTCTGCGACAGCGCGCCGTAAAGCCCCGTCCCGAACAGCACGGCACCGATGCTCAACGCGAGAACGAGTTCGGGGATCATTCGCCTTCCTCCTGCCTGGCCGGCCGGGCGGGCGGGGCAATGGCCACCATGGTGGCCGCGATCATTGCCGTCAGGATGGTAAGCCCGGCGGATTCGAAGATGAACATGGAGCGGCCCAGCAGCTCCAGCCCCAGAAGCTCCGTCTGGCGGGCGGCATCGGGCACCTGCGAGGCGCCGGGCGCCCAGCCGCCCAGCCACACCACCAGAAGCGCGGCCACCAGCCCCGCCGCACCGGCCCCCAGCGAAAAGCGCTTCTGGTGGGTCATGTCCATCTCGCCCAAGCCCCCCGGATCCATCATGAACATCACCATGAAGATGGCCATCACGCTCATCTCCGTGGCCATCATCATGATCTGCAGCACGCCCAGGAACTCGGCCTGCATCACCAGGAACATCGCACCGATGGCGGTTTGCGAAAACAGCAGGGCAAGGGCCGAACGCACCATCGAACGGGTACGGAAGACCACGATGCCGAACCACACCGCCGCCGCCCCGAAGAAGGCGAGAAAGAGGATTTCCGCAATCATATCGGCACCACCAGCGCGATCACCCCGACAATGAAGATGTTGGCCAGCGCCAGCGGGATGCCCAGCTTCCAGCACAGCGCCAGGAAGCGCTCTTCGCGGATGCGCGGCATGTAGCGCCCGGCTGCCAGCATCAGCGCCGTGACCGCGAGCGTCTTGATCGCGCTCCAGGCCCAGCCCGGCAGCCACGGCCCCAGCCAGCCGCCGAGGTAGAAGGTCACGGTGGCGCCCGCCAGCGCCACGATCACCACCATCCGCCCCAGCCGGATCACCGCCAGCCTCGCACCGGTGTATTCGGCCTCGACGCCGCCGGCCAGCTCGCCCGGGGCGAGCGGCAGATCGAAGGGCGGAAGGTAGGCCAGCCCCAGCGCGGCGACGACGAAAAGCACGAAACCCACCGGCTGGTAGATGGCGTTCCACAACTGGGCCTGAGAGGCGACGATTTCGGTGTTCATCAGCGATTCGGCCCGCATCGCCACGGCGGTGATCGGCATCACGATCAGCATCGCATAGGCCAGGAACTGGCCCAGGAACCGCCAGCCGGCGATCATCGCATAGGCCCCGTTGGGCCCCCAGCCGGCCATGATCAGAGCCACCAGCACATAGGCCAGCGCGGCATTGAGAAACAGCGCCCCGGTGGCCAGGTCGGTGATGATCAGCCCCGGCGCCAGCGGAATCACCGCCGCGGCCAGCACCCCGGCCACCAGCAGCAGCACCGGGCCGGCCTCGAAGAACAGCCTGTCGTTCTTGCGCGGCAGCAGCGATTCGCGCCCCACAAGCGCGGCGGCCGCCAGCGCCGGCCCGGCCAGACGCAGCCGCCCGTGCGTGGCCCAGCCCTCGAGGACGGCCACGAAATAGGCGCCCGCGGCAAGGGCAAGCAGGATGACGGCCACGCTCATGGGCAGATCTCCCATGGGCCGAGATCGAGCGAGACGACCGCCGCGAGGGCATCGCCCAGCTCCTGCTGCCCGGTCAGGGGTTCGATCAGGGGAAGATGGCGGCTGGACGGGGCCTCGAGCCGGGCCTCGACCACCTTGCCCGCCTCCAGCCGCAGCTCCAGCCGCGCCGCGCCGCGCGGGGTCTCGACAAGGCCCGCGCCCTTGCCCGTGGCCTCGCCGACATCGGGCGCGGCGGGCAGGATCAGGGAACCGGCGGCCGAGATCAGCCCGAGGCTGGCGATGATTTCATCGCAGCGCAGGCGCAGCCGCGCCAGGGCATCGCCCCCGGCCCGAACCGCCGGGGAAAAGCCCAGGCCCAGGGCGGCGGGGTCTTCGCTGCGCGCATCCTCGGCCCGGCCGCCGGCGCGCAGGACGGGGCCGGTGGCCTCGGCCTCGGGCGAGATCCGGGCCATGCCGGACAGACGCATGCCCAGAAGCGGCGCGCGCTGCAGGCGGCGCAGGAAGGCGGTGATGGCGGGGGCGAGCGCGGCCAGCTCCTGCACCTCGGCCTGCCGGGCCTGCAACTGCAGCGCGGCGGCCCGCTCGGCCGCCCAGGCAAAGCCGCTCTGGAAGCCGAACGAGGCCAGCCAGCCGAGATGGCTCGCGATGCGCTCGCGCTCCAGCGCCGCGGCCCGGCCGCGCGCCAGCGCCTCGTCCGGCTCGATCCCCGCCGCCGCCTCGAGCGCGCGCACCGCAAGCAGCGCATAGGAGACCGGCGCCAGCGGCATCATGGCCGCCAGGCGTTCGGTGAAGGCTTCGGCCGCAGTCGGGGCGGAAACCAGCGGGCCGGCGGGGGCGACAAGGCTTTCGGCGCGCGCCCCGGCCACGGTATCGCCGTCAAGCGTCAGTTCCAGCCCCAGCCCGCCGGGCAGACCGGGAAGGAACGGCCCGAAGGGGACGGTGAGCCATTCCATCTGCAACCCGTCGCTGCTGCGGGGCAGATCGCGGGTAAGCGCGACCATCGACATGAAATGCGGCTCGATCCCCTCGGCATCGGCCTCGCCACCATGGCCCGCATGTCCGCCATGCCCCGCGTGAGCGGCATGCGTATCGTGGCCGGAATGATCTTCCCCGCGCGCCTCCTCCACGGGCACAAGGAACATCCCGCATTTTGGGCAGGACCCCGGCTCGTCGCTCACCACCTCCGGGTGCATCGGGCAGGTGTATTGCGCGGCCCCCTCGCCATCCGCGTGCCTGCCGTGATCGCCGTGGGGATGCGCGTGGCCG
>WFPZ01000048.1 GCA_015487335.1 Paracoccaceae bacterium | reverse complement strand
CGTGAATGGTGGCTGGCCCTGAAGGACGACCGCGGCGCCCGCGCCGAACTGCGCCGGGCCAAATCCCCAGAGGATGTCGCCCTGATTCCGGCTGCCATCGATCTGGTCACCCGCCTCGAAACCACACCGATCAAGAGTCATGGCGGCTGGACCGAGCGTATCCCCCCTATCGCCGGACTGGCCGCCCACCTGGACCCGGACGCGGAACAGGCCGTGCTGCACGACACCACCACCACCTTGCCCGCACGCATGGCCCGACTCCAGGGCGACCGTCCGGTGGTATCACAGCTGCGCTTCCGCCGCCTGCTGCGCACGCCGCGCGCCGAACTCTACCGCCCCATGATCCGCATCCTCGCCCTGCTCGACCACCAGGCCAACCTGTATGAACTGGCCGAGTCCATGTTCTGGTGGGGGCCGAACATTCAGAAAAAATGGGCCTTCGCCTACTTCCCCAAACTGCCGAAAACCGCCTGAAGGAGGCCGAACCATGGCACGCTTCGTCCAGCTGCACCTTCTAACCGCCTATCCCCCCGCCAACCTCAACCGCGACGACCTGGGCCGCCCCAAGACCGCCCTGATGGGCGGGGCCGAACGGCTGCGGATTTCCTCCCAGAGCCTCAAGCGCGCCTGGCGGACTTCGGAGGTGTTCCAGGAGAAACTGAAAGGCCATCTCGGCATCCGCACCAAGCGCATGGGAGAGGAGATCTTCAACCGTCTGACCGCCGGCGGCATCGCGGAGAAAAAGGCCCGCGAGTGGGCCCGGCAGATCGCCCAGGTGTTCGGCAAGCTGAAGAAAGCCAAGGACGATGGCAGCGTCGAGGCCCTGCACATCGAACAATTGGCCCATTTCAGCCCTGAGGAGCAGGCGGCCATTGACGAGCTGGTCCAGCGCTTGATCAAGACCCGCCAAGCGCCGTCCGAAAAGGATCTGAACCTCCTGCGCGAACGCCACAGCGCCGCCGACATCGCCCTGTTCGGTCGCATGCTCGCCGACGTGCCCCGTTTCAACACCGAAGCCGCCTGCCAGGTGGCCCACGCCATCACCGTCCACAAAGTCGTGGTGGAGGACGATTTCTACACCGCTGTGGACGACCTCAACCGCGGCGAGGAGGACGTGGGCGCCGGCCACATGGGGGAAACCGAATTCGGCGCCGGGCTGTTCTATCTCTATCTCTGTCTCGACCGCCGTCTGCTGGTGAATAATCTCGACGGTGACCGGGATCTGGCCGCACGCACCATCGAGGCGCTGGTGCAAAGCGCCGCCACCGTCGCCCCCACCGGCAAGCAGAACAGCTTCGCCTCCCGCGCCCGGGCCAGCTACATCCTGTGTGAGAAGGGCGACAGCCAGCCTCGCAGCCTGGCGGTGGCCTTCCTCAAGCCGGTGGAAGCCGGTCGGGACGGCCTGCTGGCCAACGCCATCGAGGCCCTTGAAGGAGAACGCCAGCGCCTCGACCAGGCCTACGGCGATGGCGACCCGAACGCCGTAGTCATGAACACCCTGACCGGCCAGGGCAGGCTTGCCGATGTGATCGCCTATGCCAAAGAGGGGCTGGAGGATGGCTGAGCTTCTGCTGTTCCAGCTCTATGGCCCGCTGGCGAGTTGGGGGGAGCCGACGGTGGGGGAATATCGCCCCACCGCCACCCATCCGGGCAAGTCCCAGATCACCGGCCTGCTGGGCGCGGCGCTCGGCCTGACCCGAGAGCAGGAGAAGGAACTGGCGGCCCTGGCCGAAGGCTACGGCCTGGCGGTGCGGATCGACGCCGAGGGGGAGCTTTTGCGCGACTATCACACTGCCCAGGTCCCTCCGGCCCGCAAGGGCCGCCGCTTCCACACCCGGCGCGAAGAACTTTCGGTGGACGATCTCCACACCATCCTGTCCCAGCGCGACTACCGGGTCGAGGCCGCCTGGACCTGCGCCCTGTGGCGCCGGGAGGGCGCGCCCCATTCCCTGGAAGACTTGGAAAAGGCGTTGCGACAGCCCCGATTCGTGCTGTATCTGGGACGCAAATCCTGCCCGCCGGCGCTGCCGCTCCATCCCAGGCGGATCGAGGCCGGTGATCTTAAGACCGCCTTCCAGCACTATCCGGGCGATCCTGCGATAGCGAAAACATTGAAGGCACCGGCCCGGAAGCGCTACTTCTGGGAGGAACCGCTTCCGGCCGGCCTGGAATCCGGCTTCACCGAGCAAGAAAAACTCTGGGTGGTGCCCCGCCGCGACCTGCCCGGCATCCGGCGGCGCTGGCTGTTCTCCACCCGCGATGAACATTGCGCGATGGCTTGAAGGAAAAGCCATGAAAGCCATGTATCTAAGCCGCCTCACCTTGCTCGATCATCCGAACATTGAGGCATTGATCCGACATCTTGGGGATGCTTACCGCGAGCACCAGATGCTCTGGCGCCTGTTCCCCGAGGATCCGCAGGCCAAGCGGGACTTCCTCTATCGTCGGGACATGCGCCGGGGGCGGCCGTGCTATTTCCTCCTCTCCTGGCGTCCGCCCGTGAATACCTTGGGGTTGTGGCACATTGATCCGCCCAAGCTCTTTGCGCCAAGGCTGCGGGCTGGACAGACGCTGGCCTTCAGCCTGCGGGCCAATCCGGTCGTTCGCCGGGGACGGCAACGCCATGATGTGGTCATGGAGCGCAAACGGCGGATGAACTGGAAAACCCTCCCGGCCAGCGAGCGCCCCCCGCTGATGACCCTGGCCCGCGACGCCGGCTTGGAGTGGCTGCGGCGGCAGGGGGAGCGGCACGGTTTCCGCTTCGATCCCGAGGCCGTGCGGGTGGACGCCTACCGGCAACATCACTGCCGCCGGGGCGGCCGCACCATCCGCTTCAGCACCCTGGACTTCACCGGCCTGCTCACGGTCACCGAACCGGACGCCTTCGTCCAGGCGCTGTACCAAGGCATCGGCCCGGCCAAGGCCTTCGGCTGCGGCCTGCTGCTCGTGAAGCGGCCACGCTGAGGCGTCATGGATCATGAAGATGAACAGGAACGGCCATGCAATGCGGCTGGAAATGGACTTTTTCCCTGTTTCCCAGAGTGTTGCGCGCAAGACTGTTCCCCGCGCCCGCGGGGATGCACCGGCCATCTTCTTGGTGGGCGGCAGCTTGCCCTGCTGTTCCCCGCGCCCGCGGGGATGCACCGCTCTACGACGGCGGCGGGCTGCATCTCTTGGTCTGTTCCCCGCGCCCGCGGGGATGCACCTGTGGTGGTCTGGGCGTGCTGCGGGGTGCTGGCCTGTTCCCCGCGCCCGCGGGGATGCACCGCTTACGGGAAGCGAGCGCGAGGCCATCAATCCCTGTTCCCCGCGCCCGCGGGGATGCACCGCTTACGGGAAGCGAGCGCGAGGCCATCAATCCCTGTTCCCCGCGCCCGCGGGGATGCACCCGACTACTTCGGACAGTCGCCGGACGAGCGCGTCTGTTCCCCGCGCCCGCGGGGATGCACCCGACTACTTCGGACAGTCGCCGGACGAGCGCGTCTGTTCCCCGCGCCCGCGGGGATGCACCGCGCGTGCAGGAGTTCCGCCTGAAGGCGCTGGACTGTTCCCCGCGCCCGCGGGGATGCACCGCCGAAGATCTGAAACAGGCATTTCTTCTCGCGCTGTTCCCCGCGCCCGCGGGGATGCACCGCAGGTGACGGACGTGCTGTTCTCAGGCGGGGACTGTTCCCCGCGCCCGCGGGGATGCACCCATGCTAGTATGCCATTACCAAACCAACCAAAGCTGTTCCCCGCGCCCGCGGGGATGATGCCGAGTTCCGAGAAGCTGGTGCGCGGGGCCGGACTCGAACCGGCACGGGGATGCACCCCACCAGATCCTAAGTCTGGTGCGTCTACCTGTTCCGCCACCCGCGCGAGGAAGGGAATGTCGAAAGGCTCAACGCCCGGCCCGGACGCGGGCGAGCGTCCAGCTTCGGGGCGGGTCGGAGGGCCAGAGCAGCCGCAGCCTGTCGCCCTGCCGCTCGATGTGCGCCGGCGCCTGCCAGACGCCGCCCAGGTTCACGAGCCAGCCCCGCCGCCCCTGCGCGAGCCGCGAGAGCACGTCCACCTCCAGCGACGGGATGCGCACGCGCACGCTCGCGTCCTCCCAGATCGTGAGCCGCACCCGGCCGTCCTCGCTCGCCCATTCGCCCGAGACCGGCGCGAGCGCCGCAGGCGGCGGCGCGTCGTCGCCCGCGCAGGCCGCGAGCGCAAGCGCGAGCAGAAAGGCGCTAGCGTGAAGACGCGTGCGGTTCACGCAGCACATGGCCCGCGATCTTCAGCTCCTTCTCGCCCGTGAGCCGCTCCACGGTCACCGTCTCCCGCACGACGCCATGCTCGAACACGAGCCGATAGCCGAAGATGTAGTCGTCCGCGCTCGGGCGGGCGTTCTTCTGGAAGAACGTGCGCTCGGCCTTTCTGAGCCTGCCGTAGCGCGCCACGAGCCCGTTCAGCTTCTTCACCCAGAGCTCGCGGGGCATGTCGGCGAGAAAGCTCTTCGCATACCGCGGCAGGAT
>WFPZ01000047.1 GCA_015487335.1 Paracoccaceae bacterium | reverse complement strand
TGCAGCCTTTCACGACTGCGTGTGACGCCCGTCCATGGCGGGAAGCCGCCCGGGAGTGTCAGTCCATGGCCTTGAAGTGGAACTCGCCGCCTTCCTTGAGCCCCGACGGCCAGCGCGAGGTCACCGTCTTGGTGCGGGTGTAGAAGCGGAAGCTGTCCGGCCCGTGCTGGTTGAGATCGCCGAACATGGATTTCTTCCAGCCGCCGAAGGTGTGATAGGCCAGCGGCACCGGGATCGGCACGTTGATGCCGACCATGCCGATGTTCACCCGGTGCGCGAAATCGCGCGCCGTGTCGCCGTCGCGGGTGAAGATGGCGGTGCCGTTGCCGTATTCGTGATCCATCGCCAGCTTCAGCGCCTCCTCGTAGGAGCCCGCGCGCACGGTGGAGAGGACGGGGCCGAAGATCTCGGTGCGGTAGATCTCCATGTCCGGGGTGACGTGATCAAAGAGGTGCGGGCCGACGAAGAAGCCGTTCTCGTAGCCCTGCAGCTTGAAGTCGCGGTTGTCCACCACCAGTTTCGCGCCCTCCTCGACGCCCTTGTCGATCAGCCGCAGGATGCGCTGCTGCGCCTCGCGCGTCACCACCGGGCCGAAATCCACGTCATCGCCGGCGGTGTAGGGGGCCACGCGCAGCTTCTCGATGCGCGGCACCAGCTTCTCGATCAGCCGGTCGGCGGTTTCCTCGCCCACCGGGACCGCCACCGACACCGCCATGCAGCGCTCGCCGGCGGCGCCGTAGCCCGCGCCCACCAGCGCATCGGCCGCCTGGTCCATGTCGGCGTCGGGCATGATGATCATGTGGTTCTTGGCCCCGCCGAAGCACTGGGCGCGCTTGCCGTTGGCGGTGGCGCGCGCATAGATGTACTGGGCCACCGGGGTGGAGCCCACGAAGGAAACCCCCTGGATGATCTCGTTGTCGAGGATGGTGTCCACCGCCTCCTTGTCGCCGTTGATCACCTGCAGCACGCCTTCCGGCAGGCCGGCCTCCACGAACAGCTCGGCCAGCATCAGCGGCACCGAGGGGTCGCGCTCGGAGGGCTTGAGCACCGCCGCGTTGCCGCAGGCCAGCGCCGGGCCCAGATGCCACAGCGGCATCATCGCCGGGAAGTTGAAGGGCATGATGATGCCGACCACCCCCAGCGGCTGGCGCATGGAATACATGTCGATGCCGGGGCCGGCGCCGTCGGTGAACTCGCCCTTCAGAAGATGCGGCGCGCCGATGCAGAACTCGATCACCTCGAGCCCGCGCTGCACGTCGCCGCGGGCATCGGGCAGGGTCTTGCCGTGCTCGCGGCTGAGCGCTTCGGCCAGCTTGTCCATGTCGCGGTTGAGAAGCCGCACCATCTCCATCATCACCCGGGCGCGGCGCTGCGGGTTCATCGCCGCCCAGGCGGGCTGGGCGGCCGCCGCGGCCTCGATCGCGGCGGTGGTTTCCTCGGCCGAGGCCAGCGGCACCTTCGCCTGAACCTCGCCGGTGGCCGGATTGAAGACGTCGCCGAAACGGCCCGAGGTGCCCGGCACCCGCTTGCCGCCGATGAAATGGGTCAGTTCTTGCATGAAGCCCTCCTTGATGGTCGCATGCATGTTAGTCTTGCATTTTTCGGGGGAAAAGAGACAGTTTCCCAAACAGGTTTTGCAAAATTGCA
Source organism: Paracoccaceae bacterium (assembly GCA_015487335.1). Classification (GTDB taxonomy): domain Bacteria; phylum Pseudomonadota; class Alphaproteobacteria; order Rhodobacterales; family Rhodobacteraceae; genus S012-89. The sequence continues at coordinate 2,143 of WFPZ01000047.1, read as the reverse complement.
CGGACGGCATGGATATCCACTGGGACGATCTGAGAATTTTCCTGGCCGTGGCCCGCGCCGAGAGCCTCTCGGCGGCGGGCCGGCTGCTCAGGATAGACCCGGCCACCGTGGGCCGGCGCATCCAGCGGCTGGAGGAAGGGCTGGGGGCGGCGCTGTTTGCCAAGTCGCCCCAGGGCTATGCCCTGACCGGCGACGGCCAGCGCCTCGTGGCCCATGCGGAGCGGGCCGAGCAGGCGATGGTTCAGGCCGCCGAAGAGCTGCGCGGCCAGGCCGGCACCCTCAGCGGGCAGGTGCGCATCGGTGCGCCCGATGGCTGCGCCAACTACCTTCTGCCGCAGGTCTGCGCCGCGATCGTCGAGGAAAACCCGGGGCTGGAGCTGCAGATCGTCGCCCTGCCGCGGGTGTTCAACCTCTCCAAGCGCGAGGCCGACATGGCGATCGCGGTCAGCCAGCCCGCCGCCGGCCGGCTGACGGTGCAGAAGATCACCGATTATCATCTGCACCTGGCCGCCAGCCGCCGGTATCTGGAGCTGAACGGCCCTATCCGCGATCTCGCCGAGCTGCGCAATCACCGGATCATCGGCTACATTCCGGACATGATCTTCGACAAGGAGCTGGACTATCTTTCCGAAACCGGGGCGCAGCGGGTGGATCTGGCCTCGAACTCGGTTTCGGTGCAGCTCAACATGATCCGCCAGCACGGGGGGGTGGGAATCGTGCATGATTTCGCCATGCCCTTTGCCCCCGAACTGCAGCCCGTGCTGCCCGAGCGGCTGATGCTGCGGCGCGCCTTCTACCTGATTCGCCATGCCGACGACCGCCGGGTGGAACGGCTCAACCGGGTGGCCGAGGCGCTGATGCAGGGCCTGCGCCGCGAGGTGCGGCGCCTGGAGGCGATGCTTGACAGGACACCGCCGGCGAGGTGACGCTGGGCCATGGCGCAACAGGAAGGAAAGGAGAGCCCATGCTTGTTCACCAGATACTGAAATCCAAATCGGATGACGGCGTGGTTACCCTGCCGCCCGGAACCACGGTGGCCCGCGCCGCGGAAGTGCTGGCGGCACGGCGCATCGGTTCGGTGGTCATATCGCCCGATGGCAAGAAACCGGTCGGGATTCTCTCCGAACGCGACATCGTGCGCGAACTGGGGCGCCGGGGGGCTGCCTGCCTTTCCCTGCCGGTGGACGAGGTGATGACCAGAAACATCAAGGTGTGTTCGCTGGACGACCGGGCCGACGACATCCTGTCGCGGATGAGCGAGGGGCGGTTCCGCCACATGCCGGTGGTGGAGAACGACGAGATGGTCGGGCTGATCTCGATCGGCGACGTGGTCAAGGCGCGTCTGGCCGAGCTGGCCATGGAAAAGGATGCGCTGGAAGGGATGATCATGGGGCATTGAGGCTCTTGAACTTCCCTCCGTAATATTGTTGCGTGCCGGAAAGATGGGAGCACAGCATGCGCATCGGCCTCTATCCCGGCACGTTCGATCCGATAACCCTCGGGCATATAGACATAATCCAGCGCGCCACGGTTCTGGTGGACCGGCTCGTGATCGGGGTGGCCATCAACCGCGACAAGGGGCCGCTGTTCTCGCTCGAGGAGAGGGTGGAGATGATCGGCGCCGAATGCGCGGCCCTGGCGCGGCGCACCGGCACCGAGATCGTGGTGCACCCGTTCGAGAACCTGCTGATCGACTGCGCCCATGACGTGGGGGCGAAGATCATCATCCGCGGTCTGCGCGCGGTGGCCGATTTCGAGTACGAATATCAGATGGTCGGCATGAACCGCTCGCTCGATGCCGAGATCGAGACGGTGTTCCTGATGGCCGACGCCCGGCACCAGGCGATCGCCTCGCGGCTGGTCAAGGAAATCGCCCGCCTCGGAGGAGACGTTTCAAGATTCGTCCCGCCCGCGGTGCGCAACGCGCTGGTCGAGAAATTCCGCGCCTGAGGTGGTGAGCCGGGGGCGGCGGGCCCTGATCCTAGAGAAACTTCCCCATTTCGACGGCAGTATCGGCCATTCTGTTGGAGAATCCCCACTCGTTGTCGTACCACGTGAGGATGCGGCACAGGCGGCCTTCCATGACCCTTGTCTGGTCGATGTGGAAGACCGAGGAGTGGGGGTCGTGGTTGAAATCGACGCT
>WFPZ01000046.1 GCA_015487335.1 Paracoccaceae bacterium | reverse complement strand
TCTTCCGCCGCCACCACCGAGCGGGCCATCACCGGGGCGATTTCGTCAAGCTCTGCCCACTGGCGGTCTATCCCGCCCAGGCGGCGTGATTCGGCCAGCATGTAGGGGGTGGTGGGCGGGTCGATCACCGCATAGGCCGCAACCCACAGCACCGCCAGTGCGCCCGCTCCCGCCAGGCCGCGGCGCAGCCAGCGCAGGGGCCGGCGCAGCGCGTGCCGCAACGCCCCGAGCGCCGCCTTCCGGCGCGCCTTCGGGTTTTTCGCTGCCCGCTTGCGGGGCGCGGATCTTGCGGATTTCGCCTTTCGTGCCACGGGCGCACATAGGCATGGCCCCGCCGGGGCGGTCAAGCGCCGGTTCGGGGCCGTCATGCGCGATTGCAACGGCACCTGTCTTGCAGCCGAAAGCCGGACCGGCAACAGGGGCCGGGCTCAGCCGGCCAGAACCGGAACCTCCATGCGCTTCACGATCGGGCGCGCGGTATGGGCGAAAGCGCGGGCCATGTCCAGCTGCGGGAACAGGGCCAGCAGTTCGGCCCGGGTGGCTCGGTCGCCCAGCAGCGCCTGGTCGCCGGGAAAGAAGCTTTCGCTGGGCACGCCGTTGGAGAAAATCACCTCGTGGCGAGCCAGCATGATGTGGTGATAGACCACCGTATCCACGGCCTCCTGCACCACCGTCGAGCCATCCACAAGGTGCTTGGCCGGGACCAGCATCTCGGGCTGACCGAAGTGCAGCTCGGCCTGCCAGCCGCGCACCAGAACCCGGTGCCGGGGGCTGACCCGCAGCTCGCGGGCGTTACCGATGGCGCCGGGGCGGAGCACCACCGGGGCGAACCGGCCGGTGCCGTCCACCTTCACCCGGCCGGTCCAGCGGATTTCCTGAAAGCCGTTGTCGAGGGTGTCCACCTTGTCGCCCACCTGCAGCCTTTCCACCGGCACCTCGCCGCGGGGGGTGCGGATCAGGGTGCCGGGGGTAAAGCAGGGCGGGCCCAGGTCATCGACGAGCAGCGGGCCTTCGTCCGTCACGTAGGTGGTGGAAACCAGCGTGCCGTTCTGCAGCACCTGCCCGTCACTGGGGGTAAACACCTTGCGCCCGTCGGCAAGGTAGAAGGTGACGCCTGTATAGGTGACGTCGCCGACGCCGGGGACGTTTATGGTAACCGTGTCGCCGGCCCAGGATGCGGTGATGTCCACTCCGTCGATACTGTCGCCGTTGAGACGGTCGAGATCGCCGTCGTTGTCGTTGTCGGTCAGGCCGAGCTTGACGTAATCCATCTGCGTGCCCGCGGGCGGCGGGTCATATGGGTCGATGAAAAAGAACTGGTCGAGATAGGTTGCCATTGAATACTCGCACAGGATTTGCGGCTGCGGAAGTTTCCCCCGGCGGGGGGTGGAAAATCATGACGGGCAGCGGGCAATTTTGAGAAAATTCAAGGCAGAATTGAGGAACCCGGCGCCTTTTCTGGCGCCGGGCGCACGCCGCCTTCCGAGGCGTGCTATTCGGCCGGGATCGCCCCCTGCTCCAGCGACAGCGGCTGGGGCAGGTGGGGCAGCATCTCCTTGGGGCAGACCTGCAGGAAGAAGCGCTTTTCCGCCTCCCAGTTGTTGAGGATCTCGCCCGCCTTGAGGCTGCGCGTCTCGGCGTGGTGGCGCTCTATCAGGTCTTTCAGCTGGTGTTCCCAGTGTGCGACGGTGACCGGGCAGGTGACCAGCGTCTCCATGTTCATCAGCGCCTGGGCCTTGCCGTCGGGGTCGTAGAGATAGGCCATGCCGCCCGTCATCCCGGCCCCGAAGTTGGCACCGATGGAGCCGAGGATCACCGCCACCCCGCCGGTCATGTATTCGCAGCCGTTGGAGCCGCAGCCCTCGATCACCACCTTGGCGCCCGAGTTGCGCACCGCGAAGCGTTCTCCGGCACGGCCGGCGGCAAACAGATAACCGTCGGTGGCGCCGTAAAGGACGGTGTTGCCGATGATGGTGTTCTCGCTGGCCACCAGGGGCGAGTGCATCGGCGGGCGCACCACGATCATGCCGCCTGACAGGCCCTTGCCGACGTAGTCGTTGGCATCGCCCGAGACCTCCAGTTTCAGCCCCGGCGCCGCGAAGGCGCCAAGGCTTTGCCCTGCCGAGCCGGTAAGCTTTACCGTCAGGTGGTCGGGCTGGAGGTTGTTGCGCATGCCGAAGCGCTTGACGATATGGCTGGAGGTGCGCGTGCCCACGGTGCGCAGGGTGTTCTGCACCGCGTAGGAAAGCTGCATCTTCTCGCCATCCTCGAGGAAGCGCGCCGCATCGGCCACGATCTGGGAATCCAGCGTATCGGGCACCTCGTTGCGCGGGCGTTCGCGATCGTAGCGGATCTTGTCGGCGCCATCGACGGTGATCAGCAGAGGATTGAGATCGAGATCATCGAGATGGGCCGAGCCGCGGCTCACCTGGCGCAGCAGGTCCGCGCGGCCGATCACCTCGTCGAGGCTCCGCGCGCCGATGGAGGCCAGGATCTCGCGCACTTCCTGGGCATAGAAGGTGATCAGGTTCAC
>WFPZ01000045.1 GCA_015487335.1 Paracoccaceae bacterium | reverse complement strand
TGCTGCTGGTGGAAAAGGTGGAAGACGTGGAACGGCTGCAGGTGCGCGACCCGCGGAAACTGGCCTACATCACCCAGACGACGCTGTCGCTGGACGACACCGCGGAAATCGTCGCCGCCCTGCGCGCCCGCTTCCCGGAAATCGTCGGCCCACACAAGAAGGATATCTGCTACGCCACCACCAATCGCCAGCAGGCGGTCAAGGCGATCGCCCCGCACATCGACGCGCTGCTGGTGATCGGGGCGCCCAACTCCTCCAACTCGCGGCGCCTTGTCGAGGTGGGCCGCGCCGCCGGTTGCTCCAATGCCCATCTTCTCCAGGGCGCCGCCGAGATCGACTGGCCGGCGCTGGCGGGCGTGTGCAGCATCGGCATCACCGCCGGGGCTTCGGCCCCGGAAGTGCTGGTGGACGAGGTGCTCGAGGCCTTCCGCGCCCGCTTCGAGGTGAGCATGCACCCCGTCGAAGTGGCCAGCGAGGACGTCGAGTTCAAGATGCCGCGCGTGCTGCGCGAGCCCGCCGCCGGTGCCTGAACTGTTCGCCTATACCGATGGCGCCTGCTCCGGCAATCCCGGACCGGGCGGGTGGGGCGTGCTGCTGGTGGCGCGCGAGGGCGACCGCGTGCTGAAGGAACGCGAGCTTTTCGGCGGCGAGCCGGAAACCACCAACAACCGGATGGAGCTGATGGCCGCCATCTCGGCCCTGGAGGCGCTGGAGCGCCCCTCGACCATCACCATCGTCACCGACAGCGCCTATGTGAAGAACGGCGTCACCCAGTGGATTCACAACTGGAAGAAAAACGGCTGGCGCACCGCGGGCAGGAAACCGGTGAAGAACGAGGAGCTCTGGCGCCGGCTCGATGCGGCCACCGCCCGCCACCGCGTCAGCTGGGAATGGGTCAAGGGCCATGCCGGCCACCCCGAGAACGAGCGCGCCGACGAACTGGCCCGCAAGGGCATGGCGCCCTTCAAGCCCGAACCGTCAGCCGGTGGCCGCGCCTCCTCTTCCCCTGTCTGAGGATACGCCCGCGCGGCTGGCGCTCAGCCCAGCCGTTCCGGCAGCTCCAGGCCGCGCAGCAGCTCATCGGCGCCCATCGCCCGCCTGCCCGGCCGCTGAGCCTCCAGAACCTCAACCGCGCCCTCGCCGCAGGCCACGGTGAAGCCCCCCAGAACCTGCCCGGGCTCTCCCCGCCCTTCAGCCAGGCACGAGCGCAGAAGCTTCACCCGCTCGCCCGCCACCTCGCACCAGGCGCCGGGGAAAGGGGAAAGGCCGCGGATCTTCCGGTCGACCTCCACTGCCGGGCGGGACCAGTCGATGCGCGCCTCGGCCTTGTCGATCTTGGCCGCATAGGTAACACCCTCCTGCGGCTGCGGCACGGGCTCCAGCTCGTCCAGCCGCTCCAGCGCGCCCAGGATCAGCCGTGCGCCGATTTCCGAGAGCCGGTCATGCAGATCGCCGGCGGTCTCCTCGGGGCCGATCGGTGTGGCCTCGCACAACAGCACCGGCCCGGTATCGAGCCCCTCGTCCATCTGCATGATGCACACGCCGGTCTCGGCATCCCCTGCCATCACCGCCCGGTGGATCGGCGCAGCCCCCCGCCAGCGCGGCAGCAGCGAGGCATGAATGTTCAGGCAGCCACGCGCCGGGGCCTGCAGGATTTCCTTCGGCAGGATCAGCCCGTAGGCCACCACCACCGCCACCTCGGCCTCCAGCGCGGCGAACCCTGCCTGTTCGGCCGCCCCGCGCAGCGATTCAGGGTGGCGCACCTCCAGCCCCAGTGCCCGGGCGCGGGCCTGCACCGGGGAGGGGCGCTCCTTCTTGCCGCGACCGGCCGGGCGCGGCGGCTGGCAATAGACAGCGGCCACCTCGTGGCCGGCCTCCACCAGCGCCTCCAGCGCTGGCACGGAAAACTCCGGCGTGCCCATGAACACCAGCCTCATGCCTTCCGCCTCCGCAGCTTGAGCGCGCGCTTGAGAAGCATCTGCCGCTTCACCGGCGAGAGGCGGTCGAAGTACATCCGCCCATTGAGGTGATCGATCTGATGCTGCACGGATGTGGCCCACAGGCCCACGAAATCGCGCTCTTCCACCTCTCCTGCCGCATTGAGAAAGCGCACGGTCACGGCGCGCGGGCGGCTGATGCGGGCCGAAACGCCCGGCAGGTTGGGGCTGGCCTCCTCGTGCAGGCTCATCTTTTCGGAGGCGTGCAGGATCTGCGGGTTGGCCATGCGCACCGCCTGCCCGCGCTCGCGCGAAGCGTCCACCACTGCCAGGCGCAGCATCACGCCAAGCTGCGGCGCCGCCAGCCCGATGCCCGGCATCGCCTCCATCACCTCGATCATCTCGTCCCACAACGCGCGGATCTCGTCGGTGATTTCGGTCACCGGCTCCGCCGGCCGGCGCAGCCGCGGATCGGGCCACGGGATGACGGGGCGGCTCACGCCCGCGCCTTCTCGCGCTTGAGCTTGATCATCTTGCGGGTGATCATCTGCCGCTTCAGCGGTTTGAGATAGTCGATGAACAGCTTGCCGTTGAGGTGGTCGATCTCGTGCTGCACGCAGGTGGCCCACAGCCCGGTGAAGTGCTCTTCCTGAACCTTGCCGTCGCGGTCCAGCCACCGCACCTTCACCTCGGCCGGCCGCTCCACATCCGCGTACTGGTCGGGGATCGACAGGCAGCCTTCCTCGTAGGTGTTCGTCTCTTCCGAGGCCCAGAGAATTTCCGGGTTGAACAGCACCATCGGCCGGGGCGCGGCCCCTTCCTCCTTGACGCAGTCCATCACCACAAGCCGCTTGAGCACCCCCACCTGCGGCGCCGCCAGCCCGATTCCCGGCGCGTCATACATGGTTTCCAGCATGTCGTCGGCCAGCCGCCGCAACTCGTCGGTGATGACGGGCACGGGGGCGCAGACCTTCTTCAGGCGCGGGTCGGGGTGGATGATGATCGGCCGGATGCTCATGGCCATCATTTAGGCGATGGCCCCGCCTCGTGCAACGGCCCTTGCACCCCCGGCCGATCCGGCTAAACCGTGAAAGCGGGGGGTGACGGGGCCGGCCGCCGCACCCCGACGGACAGCAGAAGCGGAGACCCCCATGAACTTCGACGAAATCATCGACCGCCGCGGCACCCGGTGCTCCAAGTGGGACAGCATGGAGGCCCGCTATGGCGTGCCGGCCGAGGACGGCATTCCCATGTGGGTCGCCGACATGGATTTCCGCGCCCCCGACTGCGTGCAGGACGCCCTGCGCAGGATGGTGGGGCACGGCATCTACGGCTACTACGGCGACGAATCCGATTACCGCGCCGCCATCGCCTGGTGGATGCACGAGCGCCACGGCTGGCAGGTGGCGCCCGAGCACATCTTCACCACCCACGGGCTGGTCAACGGCACCGCCCTGTGCGTCGATACCTTCACCGAGCCGGGCGACGGGGTGGTTCTGTTCACCCCCGTCTACCACGCCTTCGCCCGCGTCATCCGCGCCGCCGGGCGCGAGGTGGTGGAATGCGAGATGCCGGTCGAGGACGGGCTCTACCGGCTCGACCCCGAGGCCTGGGACGCGCAGATGTCCGGCCGCGAGAAGATGCTGGTGCTGTGCTCGCCCCACAACCCCGGCGGCCGGGTCTGGAGCCGCGAAGAGCTGCAGCAGGTGGCCGATTTCGCCCGCCGCCACGATCTGATTCTGGTTTCCGACGAGATCCATCACGATCTGGTCTTTCCTGGCCACCGCCACACGCCCATGGCCACCATCGAGGGGATATCGGACAGGCTGGTGATGATGACCGCCCCGTCAAAGACCTTCAACATCGCCGGCGCCCATACCGGCCAGGTGATCATAGCCGACGACACCCTGCGCCGGCGCTTCAGCGCCCGCCTGGCGGCGCTGGGCCTGTCGGCCAACTCCTTCGGCCTGGAGATGACCACTGCCGCCTATTCCCCCGAAGGGGCCGCCTGGGTGGACGAGCTGATCGCCTATCTCGACACCAACCGCCGGCTGTTCGACGAGGGCATCGCCGCCATCCCCGGCCTGCGCTCGATGCCGCTGCAGGCCACCTACCTGGCCTGGGTCGATTTTTCCGGCACCGGCATGGACATGGCCGAGGTGAAGGCCCGCGTCGAACGGGGCGCGCGCATCGCCGCCAACCACGGAGAAACCTTCGGCAAGGGCGGCGAAACCTTCCTGCGCTTCAACTTCGCCACCCCGAGAGCCCGGGTGGAAGAAGCCGTGGAACGGCTGCAAGAGGCGTTCGGGGATCTGCAGTAGCGAAACGGCACTTCCACGGGGCTGCCGGGGCATGCCCCAGCCACCAGCCCGTGTCTTCAGTTCAGCAAGGCCACCGGCGCGTTCTCGTCTCGGGCGAAGTCCAGCGGTGCCTTGTCCACCGCCGCGGTGTTGCGCTTGAACTCATAGATCATCTCGCCGCCGTCCTCCTCGGAGGCGACGATCAGGCACTGGTACAGGTGCCGGGCACCATCGTAGATATCCACCAGCCCGCGCAGATGCGGCGCATCCTCGATATCCAGCGCAAAGCCGGTTTCCCAGAACCGCAGCACCGTGAACACCTCGTCACCCACGCGGATTCTCAGGCGGCTTTTCTTGCGCAGATCGCGCTTGCGGGCCATCTCCAGCCCCTCGCGCACTTCCTTCGGCAGAAAATCGGTCATGAGATCCCCCTCGTTACCCTGACCTCAAGCATGCCCGAGTTGCGGGGCAAATCAATGATTCGAGGTGAATTTTCCGTAAAACCCCCGTCCGGCTCACCGCGTCACCCAGATTTTGTTGCCGCCCTGGGACGCAATACATGAGGAGAGGCCGGATCGTAGAGTGCCGAATCAGGAAACCTGTCCACCTCGCCAAGGGCCGGGCCCACCAGGATCAGCGCGGTGCGGGTGATCTTCTCGGCCCGCACCTTCTCGCGGATGTCCGACAGGGTGCCGCGGATCAGCTTCTGATCGGGCCAGCCCACCCGGTAGGCCACCACCACCGGGCAATCCGCCCCGTAGAACGGGGTCAG
>WFPZ01000044.1 GCA_015487335.1 Paracoccaceae bacterium | reverse complement strand
TCTGCCCGACGGCACGCTGGACAAGAACCCCAAGGGCATGGCCCTGGCCGGCCGGGTGGCCAAGGGGGCCGAGAAGGGCTGCATCGCCTGCCACTCGCTGGCGCCGGGCGGTGACATGGTCTACACGACGGATTCGGTGAACTAGCCACCTTGATCCCGGGCAATGGTAATGGGGGCCGACAGGCCCCTTTTCCTCTTGTTTCTCTTGCCAGCCTTATTCCCTAACGGCGCAATTATTTCGCAATCTCGCCGCAGTTATTTCAATCATGGCATGTAGCGTCTCGTGGATGAGCCCTTAATTGGGGTATTTCGCAACCAGCAATCGGGGATTTCACGATGCACATTCTTGCTGTTGATGATGACCGTTTGATGCTTGAATTGATCACCGAGATGCTCCATGGACTCGGTCTGGACAAGATTAAGACGGCGAGTTCGGCCGAAGAAGCCTTGGTTACTGCCAAGCTGGCAGACAGGCCATTCGATTGTTTCCTGCTGGATATCGACATGCCTGGCGGAAGCGGCATCCAGTTGTGCGCGGACCTGCGGGGCATTGATGTGTACCGTAACACCCCCATGATCATGCTTACGGCGAAGACCGAGAGGCACTTCATCAATGATGCTTTTCTGGCGGGTGCCACCGATTACATCAACAAGCCGTTCAACGAGGACAACCTCGGGGATCGCCTGTTCGTCGCATTGAACCATTTGCAGCGGTGTCAGCAGAACCAGGCGGTGCCTCCTCAGTTGCTCTATCCTGGTGACGGACCGTTTTCGGAGTTCGACAACGGCGGTTACCTGGAACTGCTCGAGCTACCGGCTTTCGTATCCAACCGGGCGTTGAACAAGTATCTGGAAAAGCTGAACCGGATCGGAAACTGCAACTCGACCGCCATTGCCGTGCATCTCGATTTGGGGGTGGCGGTCCAATCGAAGGATGCAGTTCCGCGCGTATTGGTGGATTTCGCCGCCTCTCTGTCGAAGTCGCTCAATGAGGGCGTGCACCTCGTCACCTATGTGGGGAGCGGGAGGTATGTGCTCTGTTCCTTGACCGATCAGCCGATCTTTTCGGCCCAATGGCGCAAGCGGTTGCGGGCCAGGTTCAGATACCGCAGTCAGAAATATGCAGCCCTCGGCATTAGCGATACACGTCTCAAGATCGGTGCGGTGGTTGCTCAGCACTCGTTTGCTGACGAGATGCCGATGCTGATGGTGGAACGGGCGCTCAAACAGCCCGGAATATCAGAACTTCCGCGGCCCGTGTTCGGTCTGTCGTAACGCCTCGGGGGCCTTCCCTCGGGCGCTGCGGCTTGGGCCGCTCAGCCCGCCCGCCGCCTGCGCCGCCCGCCGCGGCCCGAGCGCCCGCCGGTGGCGCCCGAAGCCGCCGCCGCGCGTGAGGCTTCGGGGAAGGGCGTGCCTTCGGCCACCGCATCGAGCACCCGTGCAAAGCGGATCCATTCGGCGCCGTTTGGGTCATGGTTCATCAGGAAGTTGGCGGCGCGCACCGCTTCCATTTCCACCGGGCGCACCGGGTTCATGATGGCGCTGGTCATGCCGGCGCCGATCGCCATGGGCAGGAAGGCGGCGTTGATCCCGTGCCGGTGCGGCAGCCCGAACGAGATGTTCGAGGCCCCGCAGGTGGTGTTCACGCCCAGCTCCTCGCGCAGGCGGCGCACCAGGGTGAATACCTGCTGTCCGGCGCTGGCCATGGCCCCTACCGGCATCACCAGCGGATCGACCACGATGTCATGGGCCGGGATGCCGAAATCGGCGGCGCGCTCGACGATCTTCTTCGCCACGTTGAAGCGCACGTCGGGGTCTTCGGAGATGCCGGTGTCGTCGTTGGAGATCGCCACCACCGGCACGTTGTATTTCTTCACCAGCGGCAGGATCGCCTCCAGCCGCTCTTCCTCGCCAGTGACCGAGTTGAGCAGCGGCCGGCCCTCGGCCAGCTCCAGCCCGCGCTCGAGCGCGGCCGGCACCGAGCTGTCGATGCACAGCGGCACGTCCACGAGGCCCTGCACCAGCTCGATCATCCTGCCCATCAGGGGCGGCTCGGTCTCGTTGGGGTTGGGGTTGGAGTTGTAGACCACGCCGGCGTTGACATCGAGCACCATCGCTCCGCAGGCCACCTGTTCCAGCGCGTCCCGCTCGACGGTCGAGAAATCCCCCGCCTCCAGTTCGGCGGCCAGTTTCTTGCGTCCGGTGGGGTTGATGCGCTCTCCGATCACGCAGAACGGCTCGTCAAAGCCGATGACGACGGTCTTGGTTTTCGATTCGAGGACGGTTCTGGTCATGGGGATGTCTCTTGTTGGGTGTTCAGGCGGCAGAGGCGGGGCGGGCGTTCCTGCCGCCATGGGCGATGGCCCATTCGGCAGTGTCCCCGATCCCGCCGAGCGGGAAGAAATGGACCTGTTCGATGTTGCATTCGGGATGCGCCGCCTTGTGGGCGGCCAGCCGGGCGAGAAGTTCGGTGGGCTCGTATGGCATGACCAGGCGGGTCACGTCCATGGCGCGCTTTTGCAGCACCTTCAGCGAGGGGCCCACGCCGCAGGCGATGGCGAAGCGGATCAGGGTCTGCAGCCTGGCGGGGCCGGCGACGCCGATGTGGACGGGCAGGGTGATGCCCTCGGCGGCCAGCCGCTCCGCCCAGGCGATCACCGGCCCGGCCTCGAAGCAGAACTGGGTGACGATGGCCATGCGCGCATCGGTGCGCGCGGCGAAGGCCTGTTTCCGGCGCAGCGCCTCCATCGCGCGCCGGTCCGAGCCGTCCGGGTCGATGTCGCGGCTGCCTTCGGGATGGCCGGCCACGTGCAGGCGGGTGAAATCGTCAAACAGGCCGGTATCGAGGAGCTGCATCGAATCGGAGAAATCCCCGAGAGGCGCCCCGCGCCCGCCCGCGAGCACCAGCGCCTCGCGCACATCCGCCTCGCCCCGGTAGCGCGCTATCCAGTCTTCAAGCGTGGCGCGATCCCGGATGAGGCGGGCGGGGAAATGGGGCATGGGCGCAAAGCCCTCGGCGCGCAGTCGCGCGGCGGTCGCCACCATCTCGTCGATCCCGGTGCCCTCGATATGGGCGATATAGACCCGGGTGCCCTCGGGGAGCAGGTCGCGGAAGCTTTCCACCCTGGCGGCGGTGCGCGGCATGACCTCGATGGAATAGCCGCGCAGGAAGGTTGCAAGCTGCGTGCCGCTCTCCGTGCCCGCTTCCTCCTCGCATTTCGCAAATGGCAACAGCGCCATGGCCGCCTCCCATATCCGTTTCGGGCTCAGGCCCATCCGCCATTGTCGATCAGGGCCCTGAGCGTCTCCTGATCGTATCGTGCCTCCAGCCGCGCGGCCTCGCGCCTGGCGACTTCCAGGTCGGAGCCCGCAGCCTCGGCCTCGAAGGGCTCGCCCCGGCGCCACTGGGCCAGATAGGCATCGGTGTCGCGTGCGCCTGATTTCATCGCCGCCCTGTCGATCGCCTGCTCGAAGCGCTCGGGCAGGGGCACCTTGGCGGCACGCCGGCCGCGCCCGACGATCACCTGCGCCGGGATGTCGCGCCAGTAGACGATGGTAACCTCGGGCATCGGCGAATTCCTCCCTGAGTGCCTTCTACGCCGCCCGCGGCCGCCGGCGGCGCCGGTTTTCGACATGACGCGACCGGCAAGCGACCTTGGACCCCCTGCCTATGCCACGAGCCGCCCCGCCTCGGCCAGCCGTCGCTGCATGAAAGTTTCGCATGGTTTTCATGAGCCGGATCGGGCTGCGGGCTTGCACGGGCGGGCCTGCGCCCCTACTGTGAAGACAACATGACATACGGAGGGCGGTCTGCATGGCGCCCAAGCGTCCCAAAGGTGCGGGCGCGTTTCTGAGCACGGTCGAGCCACCCGCGCCGCCGAAGCCGGATCCGGCCGATCTCTATGCGGCCCTGGATCTCGGCACGAACAGTTGCCGCATGCTGATTGCCCAGCCAAAGGGCAATCAGTTTCATGTGGTGGACAGTTTCTCCAAGTCCGTCCGGCTCGGCGCCGGGCTGGAGGGCTCGGGGCGGCTTTCGCGTGCCTCCATGGCACGTACGGTGCAGGCGCTGCGCATCTGCCGGCGCAAGCTGGAAAAGCACAAGGTGCGGCGCATGCGGCTGGTGGCCACCGAGGCCTGCCGCCGGGCCCGCAACGCGCGCGAGTTCATCGCCTACGTGAAGCGCGAGACCGGCCTGTCGCTGGAGATCATCGAGCCCGAGGAGGAGGCCCGCCTGGCGGTGATTTCCTGCGCCTCGCTGGTTTCGGTGAAGACCGAGCAGCTGCTGGTGGTGGATATCGGCGGGGGCTCCACCGAGCTGGTGTGGATCGATCTTTCCTCCGTGCCGCCGGTGGAGCGCCCGCGCGCCATCATGCGCCTGCACACCGGGTTCCATCAGGCCGACAGCCCCTTTCCGTGCGCCAAGGTGGTGGACTGGATCTCGGTGCCGCTGGGGGTGGCAACGCTGCGCGACCAGTTCGACGACGTCACCGACGATGCGGCGCGCTTTGCGCTGATGAGCTGCTTCTTCGAGGAAAGGCTTTCGGATTTCGCCCCTTACGAGGCGGAGCAGAAGCGCGAGGGGTTCCAGATCATCTCCACCTCGGGGACGGTCACCACGGTGGCGGCCTCGCACCTGGGCCTGCGCCGCTACGACCGCAACAAGGTGGACGGGCTGCGCATGACCTCCGACCAGATCGACCGGGTGATCCGCCGCTATCTGGCGATGGGCCCCAGCGGGCGGCGCTCGGACCCGCGCATCGGGCGCGACCGGCAGGCGCTGATCATGTCGGGGGCGGCGATCCTGCAGGCGCTGTTGCGCGTGTGGCCGACGGACCGGCTTTCGGTGGCCGACCGGGGGCTGCGCGAGGGGCTTCTGTATGCGCAGATGTCGGCCGACGGGGTGCTGGAGGACGGCCTGTTCTGAGGGCGCCCCGCCGGGCCGGCATTTGCCGGGGCCGCTGCGGTCGAGTATTTGGGCAAGGTGAAGAACGAGGCGGGGCGCGCATGCCCCGGAGAGGCGATGGCGAAACGCAGCAGCGGACGGGGGGCGCGGGACCTGCGGGTGAGGGTCAGGACGGCGCGCGGGCGCAAGCTGAGCTCCACCCTGTGGCTGGAGCGCCAGCTCAATGACCCTTACGTGAAGCGGGCCCGGGCCGAGGGCTACCGGGGGCGGGCGGCCTACAAGATTGCCGAGCTGGACGACAAGTACCGCTTCCTGGTGCCCGGGGCGCGGGTGG
>WFPZ01000043.1 GCA_015487335.1 Paracoccaceae bacterium | reverse complement strand
GACCCCGACGCCGCCTTCGCGCTGATCAGGCGTTTCGAGCTGCGCAACCTGTTCCTGCCGCCCACGGCGCTGAAGATGATGCGCCAGGCGGTGGTGCCGGTGGGCGTGGGCATCCGCTCGATCTCCTCGGGCGGCGAGAGCCTGGGGGCGGAGCTGCTGGAATGGGGGCGCGAGGTTCTGGGCGCGCCGATCAACGAGATCTACGGCCAGACCGAATGCAACCTGGTTCTGGCCTCCTGCGCGGGCTCGATGGAGGTGCGCCCCGGCTCCATGGGGCGGGCGGTGCCGGGCTTCGAGGTGGAGATCATCGACGCCGAGGGCAGGCCCCTGCCGCCGGGCGAGGAAGGCGAGATCGGGGTGCGGGCGCCCAACCCGGTGATGTTCCTGGAATACTGGAACAAGCCGCAGGCCACCGCGGCCAAGTTCGTGAACGGCTGGCTGAAGACGGGCGATCTGGGGGTGCGCGACGAAGAGGGATATTTCACCTTCGTGTCGCGCGACGACGACGTGATCACTTCGGCGGGCTACCGGATCGGGCCATCCGAGATCGAGCACTGCCTGACCGGCCACCCCGACGTGGTGATGGCCGCCGCCGTCGGGGTGCCGGACGCGCTGCGCACCGAGATCGTCAAGGCCTTCGTGGTGCTGCGCGAGGGGGCCTCGTGGGAGGGGCTGGAAGAGGCGCTGGTGGCCCGGGTGCGCGAGAAGATCAGCCCCCATGTGGCGCCGCGCGTCATCGAGCGCGTGGACAGCCTGCCGATGACGGCGACCGGCAAGATCATGCGTCGGGCGCTGCGGGAAAGGGGATAGGCGCCGCCCGTGCCGGGCGGCGGGCCTGCGCGGAGGGCTCGTCGGGGGCGTTCTTCCACGCTTTCGCCATTGACGAAGGCGCGGTGGTCGTTTTCGACGCGGTCGGCCGTTTGGCCATGGGCTACTCCACCGTGACCGATTTCGCGAGGTTGCGGGGCTGGTCCACGTCGGTGCCCTTGGCCACCGCCGCGTGATAGGCCAGCAGCTGGGCCGGAACCGCATAGAGGATGGGGGCGAACATCGCCGGAACCTCGGGCAGGGTGAGTGTCGCCCAGGTGCCCTTGCCCGCCTTGCGCGTGCCGGCCGGGTCGGTGATCAGCAGCACCTTGCCCTTGCGCGCCATCACCTCCTGCATGTTGGAAACCGTCTTTTCGAAAAGTTCGTCCTGCGGGGCCATGACAATCACCGGCACGGAGTCCTCGACCAGTGCGATGGGCCCGTGCTTGAGCTCTCCGCTGGGGTAGCCTTCGGCGTGGATATAGCTAATTTCCTTCAGTTTCAGGGCGCCCTCCAGGGCCAGAGGGAACATCCGGCCGCGCCCCAGGAACAGCACGTCCTCGGCCTGGGCGACATCGTGGGCGATGGTCTCCACCCTGTCGCGCAAGGCCAGCGCACCGTTGACCAGCCCGGGCAGGGTGCGCAGCTCGGCCAGCCGCGTCCGGAGTTCGCCGGCGTTCATCACGCCGCGCTGATGGGCCGCCTTCAGCGCCAGCGCCGCCAGCACCGTCAGCTGGCAGGTGAAGGCCTTGGTCGAGGCCACCGAGATTTCGCGCCCCGCGAGCGTGGGAAGCGCGATGTCGCTTTCGCGCGCGATGGAGCTTTCGGGAACGTTGACCAGCGAAACCACCTGGCTTGCCCTGCCGCTCATGTAGCGCAGCGCCGCCAGGGTGTCGGCGGTTTCGCCCGACTGGCTGATGAACATCGCCAGCGTGCCTTCGGCCACCGGCGGTTCGCGATAGCGGAATTCGCTGGCCACATCCACATCGACGGGGATGCGCGCCACCTGCTCGAACCAGTAGCGCGCGGTGAGGCAGGCGTAATAGGCGGTGCCGCAGGACACCATCGAGATGCGCTCGATCTTCGCAAAGTCGAGCTCCTCGGGCAGCAGCACGTCGGTGCCCTCGGCGTTCAGGTAATGGGCCAGAACCTCGGCCAGAACGGTGGGCTGTTCGGCGATTTCCTTGGCCATGAAATGCTTGTGCCCGCCCTTGGATACGGCCGCCGCGTCGATATCGATCTGCCGGATCTCGCGATTGGCGGGGCGGCCCTCGGCATCGAGGATTTCCACGCCTGCGCGGCGGATCACGGCGCGGTCGCCCTCTTCGAGATAGGTGATGCGGTTGGTGAGCGGGGCCAGCGCGATGGCGTCGGAGCCCACGAACATCTCGCCCTCGCCATGGCCGATGGCCAGCGGCGAGCCCTTGCGCGCGGCGATCAGGAGATCGTCCTCGCCTTCGAACAGGAAGCACAGCGCGAAGGCGCCTTCCAGGCGGGCGATGGTGCGCGCGGCGGCCTCGCCGGGGCTTAGGCCCTGGTCGATGAAGCTTCGGGCCAGCAGCACGACGGTTTCGGTGTCGGTCTCGGTGGTGGCGTCATAGCCGCGTTCGGCCAGCTCGGCGCGCAGCTCGCGGAAATTCTCGATGATGCCGTTGTGGACGACCGCCACCGGGCCGGAACGGTGCGGGTGGGCGTTGCCCACCGAAGGCGCCCCGTGGGTGGCCCAGCGGGTGTGGCCGATGCCGGCCTTGCCGGGCAGCGGCTCGTGCACCAGCAGATCGGACAGGTTGACCAGCTTGCCCACGGCGCGGCGGCAGTCGAGCCGCCCCTCCGCGTCGATGGTGGCGATGCCGGCGCTGTCATAGCCGCGATATTCAAGCCGCTTGAGCGCCTCGACGAGGATCGGGGCCGCCTCGTGATCGGACAGAACACCGACAATTCCACACATCTCTACCTGTCCTTTTCGCGTTTCGCCCTGGCCGCCCTGAGCCTTTCGAACAGCTTGCGGGCAAAGCCGGGCTTGTTTTCCTGCCGGGCGCGGGCGATCGCCATGGCGCCGGGGGGCACGTCGCGGCTGATCACCGAGCCGGAGGCCGTCATCGCATCCTCGCCCACCGTCACCGGCGCCACCAGCATGGTGTCCGAGCCGATGAAGGCGCGCGCCCCGATCTCGGTGCGGTGCTTCATCACCCCGTCGTAGTTGCAGGTGATGGTGCCGGCGCCGATATTGGCCCCTTCGCCCACCTCGGCATCGCCGACATAGCTGAGGTGGTTGATCTTGGCGCCCTCGCCGATGCGGCTGTTCTTGACCTCGACGAAATTGCCGATGCGGGCGGCATTGGCCAGTTCCGTGCCGGGGCGCAGCCGGGCGTAGGGGCCGACGACGGCGCCCGCCCCCACGTGGCAATCCTCCAGATGCGAGAACGCCCGGATGCGCGCCCCGGTCTCCACCGTGACGCGCGGACCGAAGAAGACGTTGGGCTCGATCACCGCATCGCGGCCGACCCAGGTATCGAGGCTGAAGAAGACGGTTTCCGGGGCGATCAGCGTGACGCCGTCTTCCAGCGCCTGCGCGCGCATGCGGGCCTGAAAGGCGGCTTCGGCGCGGG
>WFPZ01000042.1 GCA_015487335.1 Paracoccaceae bacterium | reverse complement strand
CCGGGGGCGCGGGGCCGGAGGTGCTCGATGCGGTTTCGCTCGATTCCATCAGCTACGACCCGGAGGGAGAGGTCACGCTGGCCGGGCGCAGCACCGGGGCGGGCTTCGTGCGGGTCTATCTCGACAACCGGCCCATCCGGACGCTGCGCATCGAGGAAGACGGCCGCTGGCGCGCGCCGCTGCCCGAGGTGGACACCGGCGTCTACACCCTGCGCATCGACGAGATCGACGAGGAGGGCACCGTGGTGTCGCGCGTCGAGACCCCCTTCAAGCGCGAGGAGCCCGAGGCGCTGGCGGCGCTGGGTGCCAAGGATGCGCCCGCCGAGGGGCCTTCGGTGACGCTGGTCACGGTGCAGCCGGGCAACACCCTGTGGGGGATCGCCCGCAGGAACTACGGCAAGGGCATTCTCTATGTCCGGGTTTTCGAGGCCAACCGCGACAAGATCCGCGACCCCGATCTGATCTATCCCGGCCAGGTCTTCACGGTGCCGCAATAGCCGCTCTGGCAATTCGCTCCGGCAGGACGTAGGCTCAGCCGGACGGAGGGAGCGGTGCGCAGATCTGTGGTGACGGATGCAAGGTTATCGGGGGCCGCCCGCGGCACCGGCTGGCGCACGATCCGCCGGGTGGCGCCCTACCTGTGGCCCGAGGGCATGGGCTGGGTGAAGCGCCGGGTGGTGCTGGCCATGGTGGCGCTTTTCCTGGCCAAGCTGGTGGCCGTGGGCACGCCCTTCTTCTACAAGGCGGCGGTGGACGCGCTTTCGGGCGATGGCGCCTCGGGGGCGGGGATGCTGGGCCTCGGTGCGGTGGGGCTGACCATCGCCTACGGCATGGCGCGGCTGATGAACGTGGGCTTCCAGCAGCTGCGCGACGTGATTTTCGCCCGCGTCGGCCAGCGCGCCCTGCGCCAGCTGGCGCTCGAGACCTTCCAGCACATCCACCGCCTGTCGCTGCGCTACCACATCACCCGCAAGACGGGGGGCCTGAGCCGGATCATCGAGCGCGGCGTCAAGGGGGTGGAGTTCCTGCTGCGCTTCCTGCTGTTCTCGATCGGCCCGCTGGTGCTGGAACTGGCGATGATCTCGGTGGTGCTCTTCGTGGTCTTCGACGTGTGGTATCTGGCGGTGGTGGCGGTGACCATCGCGGCCTACGTGTGGTTCACCTTCACGGTCACCGAGTGGAGGGTGCGGATCCGCAAGGAGATGAACGATCAGGACACCGACGCCAACCAGAAGGCGATCGACAGCCTGCTCAATTTCGAGACCGTCAAGTATTTCGGCGCCGAGAGGCGCGAGGCGGCCCGCTACGACGGCGCGATGGAGCGCTACGTGGCCGCCGCGCTCAAGACCAGCTACTCGCTGGCCTTCCTCAACTTCGGCCAGTCGCTGCTGATCACCGCCGGGCTGGTTGCCCTGATGGTGATGGCCGCGCTCGGGGTGGAGCGGGGCGACCTCACGGTGGGCGATTTCGTGATGGTCAACGCCTACATGATCCAGATCACCCAGCCGCTGAACTTTCTCGGCACCGTGTATCGCGAGATCCGCCAGTCTCTGGTGGACATGGCCGAGATGTTCGACCTGCTCGAGCAGCCCCCCGAGGTAAGCGACAGACCCGGCGCGAAGGCTCTTCAGGTGCGCGAGGGGCGGGTGGAATTCGACGACGTGCATTTCGGCTACGAGCCGGAGCGCCCCATCCTCAAGGGGGTGAGCCTTGTGGTGAACCCCGGCGAGACGGTGGCCATCGTCGGGCCGTCGGGCTCGGGCAAGAGCACCATCGGGCGGCTTCTGTTCCGGTTCTACGATGTCACCGGCGGGGCGATACGCATCGACGGGCAGGACATCCGCGACGTCACCCAGGACAGCCTGCATGCCGCCATCGGGGTGGTGCCCCAGGACACGGTGCTGTTCAACGACACGATCTATTACAACATCGCCTATGGCCGCCCCGAGGCCAGCCGCGAAGAGGTGATCGCCGCGGCGAAGGCGGCGAAGATCCACGATTTCATCGCCTCCCTGCCCCAGGGGTATGACACCACCGTCGGCGAGCGCGGGCTGAAACTTTCGGGCGGCGAGAAGCAGCGGGTGGGGATCGCGCGCACGCTGCTGAAGAATCCGCCGATCCTGCTTCTGGACGAGGCCACCAGCGCGCTCGACACCCAGACCGAGCGCGACATCCAGGACAGTTTGCGCGAAATGGGGCAGGGGCGCACGGTGATCACCATCGCGCACAGGCTGTCCACCATCGCCGATGCCGACGAGATCGTGGTTCTGGAAGACGGGGTGATCGTCGAGCGCGGGCGCCACGAAGAGCTGCTGGCCCGCGGCGGGCGCTATGCCGCGATGTGGCAGCGTCAGGCGGCGGAAGAGGAAAAGGCCGCCTGAGCCGCCACCGCCCGGGCGCCTATTCGGCGGCCCTGAGCGGCGGTTTGCCGTCGCCCTTGCCCTTTGCCTTGCCGCTTTCCTCTTCCGGCGTTTCTCCTGCGCTTTGCGGGCCGCCCTGCGCCAGTCCGGCCGCGTGCTCCGGCAGGGTCTGCGGGGGCTCTTCCGTGGCGGGCCGATCCATCTGTTCTTCCCGATCTTCCATCGGCTTGCTTCCGGTCTCGGCAAAGCGCGGCGCGGGCGGGCGGGGGGGCTCCGTCTCCCACAGGATTTCCGGCCCTCGCACGCGGCGCGCGGCCCGCTGCAGCGCCAGATCGCGGGCCACCTTGCTGCCGCCACCCAGCGAAAGCGCCCGGAGCATGGCGAGAGAACGATAGGCCCCGGCCGAGAACCACACCCTCAGTGCCAGCATGGAAGGGGTGAAGACCAGCGTCAGCACGGTGGCGACTCCCAGCCCGAAGACCACCGCGGTGGCCAGCTGCTTCCACCACAGCGAGGTGGGCGAGTTGATGGTATAGCCGCCGTTCCAGAAATCGAGGCTGAGCCCGAACATCATCGGGGTGAGACCGGCCATGGTGGTGATGGTGGTCAGCAGCACCGGGCGGATGCGGGCCTCGGCGGTGCGGACGATCGCCTCGATGCGGGGCATGAAGCGGGAATATTCCTGGTAGGTGTCGATCAGGACGATGTTGTTGTTCACCACGATCCCGGCCAGGGCCACCACCCCGGTGCCGGTCATGATGATCGAGAAGGCCTGCCCCATCACCATCATCCCGATCAGCACCCCGGTGGTGGACAGCACCACCGCCAGAAGCACCAGCACCGAGTTGTAGAAGCTGTTGAACTGGGCCAGCAGGATGATGAACATCAGCCCCAGCGCGCCGGCGAAGGCCTTCATCAGGAAGGATTCGCTTTCCGCCTGATCCACCATGTCGCCGGTCCATTCGTAGCTGACCCCCGCCGGCAGCGGCCTTTCCTCTTCCAGCCATTTGTCGATGGTCTGGCGGCGCTCGTCGGCGGTGATCGGCACCCCGTCCTCGCGGGTCAGCCCGTCTTCCACCGCGGCCTTGACGTCGAAATAGCGGCTCTGGTCCACCCGGTCGATCTGGGCCAGCCGCGCCACCGGGCGGCGGGTGATGAAGTTGGACATCGGCACCAGCCCGTCGCGGGTGCGGATCTTCAGCGTATCGAGGGTGGAAAGCACCCGGTCTTCCTGCGGCAGGCGCACGCGGATCTCGATCTCCTCGTCCGAGCTGTCCACCCGCATGGTATCGAGCAGCAGGCCGCGGGTGACCAGCTGCACCATTCCGCCGATGGTGGCCACGTCGGCGCCGAAGCGGCCGGCCTTCTCCACGTCCACGTCGATCTGCCAGTCGATGCCGGGCAGCGGCAGGGTGTCTTCGACATCCTTCAGCCCCTGCAGCGTATCGAACTTGCCGCGCACCACCGCCACCGCCTGCTTCAGCGCCTCCCAGTCGTCGCCCTTGAGCCGCAGCGCCACCGGCTTGTTCGAGGCCGGCCCCATGGACAGGCTGAGGATTTCGGTGAAGATGCCGGGAATTTCCGCCAGCCGGGCACCCAGCCGCTCCAGGATCAGGTTGCCGTTCAGCTTCGGGTCGTTCTTGCGCTTCTCCCACGGGGTCAGCTCGATCTGGATCTGGCCGATGGTGTCGCGCGGGGTGTTGGCCCCGCCGGTGTTCTGGTTCAGCCCGCCGGCACCGGCGAAGGCGAAGGCGCTTTCGATGCCGTCCGTCTCCAGCACGATGGCCTCGGCCTGGCGCACCAGCGCGTCCTTCTCGGCCAGCGAGAGATTGCCGCGGGCGCGCACGAAGATGATCGCCTGTTCGGGCTCGGTATCGACGAAGAACTCCACCCCGCGGTTGTTCTCGGCGTAATAGCCGAAAACCGCGTAGACGAAGGCCCCGATCGCCACGATGGAGACCACCGGCATCACCGGGTTGCCGGCGATCAGCTTGATGAACCAGCCGAAAGCCGTGCGGCGGTGGCCGGCGCGCACGCGCCTGGGCCGGCGGGTGATCTTCGCGGCGGTCAGCGTCACCGAGGAGGCCACCGCCGCCAGCAGGAACAGCGCCGCCCCCGGCAAGAGCGCCAGCGCCCCCTCCAGCGGCGCCTTGCCGCCGAACAGGTAGCCGGGGTTGAGCATCTGCATCGCGGCCATGAACAGCAGGTAGAGCGAAGGCACCACCAGCAGCGCGCGCACCGGCCAGGGCAGGGGGCGCAGCAGGCGGGCGGCGTTCTCGAAGCCGCGCGAGATGCGCCCGGCCACCCCGCCGATCACCGGCAGGTAGACCAGCGCCACCAGCAGCGAGGCCGAGAGCACGAAGATCAGCGTCACCGGCAGCATGCCCATGAACTCGCCCGGCACCCCGGGCCAGAACAGCATCGGCAGGAAGGCGCACAGCGTGGTGGCGGTGGACGAGACGATCGGCCAGAACATCCGCTTGGCGGCCTCGACATAGGCGTGCATCGGCCCGGTGCCCTCGCGGATGCGCCGGTCGGCGTATTCGACCACCACGATGGCCCCGTCCACCAGCATGCCCACGGCCAGGATCAGTCCGAACATCACGATGTTGGAGATGGTGATCCCCATCATCGCAAGAAGCGCGAAGGTGAGCAGGAACGAGGTGGGAATGGCAAAGCCCACCAGAAGCGCCGAGCGGGTGCCGAGGCTGGCCAGCACCACGATCATCACCAGCGCGATCGCCGTGAGCACCGAGCCTTCGAGCTGGCGGACCATGGAATCGACGATGATCGACTGGTCGTTGGACACCCCGGCCCGGACCGCGCGCTGCAGCTCCGGCGGCCAGCCGGCGCGTTCGGCGGCCACTTCCTCGCGCACCAGCCGGGCGGTCTCGATCAGGTTGTAGCCCTTGCGCTTGACCACCTGCAGCGCCACCGTGGTCTCGCCATTGTAGCGCGCGGTGCCGTCGCGGTCTTCGAAGGTCAGGCGGATGTCGGCCAGATCGCCCAGGGTGACCACGCTGTCGCCATTGACCTTGACCGGCAGGTTGTAGACGTCGCGCTCGTCGTTGAAGGAAGAGGGGATCTTGACGGAAAAGGCCCCCGAGGCGGTTTCCACCTCGCCGGCGGCGATCAGCTGGTTGTTGTTGCGCACCACCGAGATCAGTTCGGCGGCGGTGACGTTGTAGGCCTCCAGCCGCAGCGGGTCGATCACCACCTCGAGCATCTCGTTGCGATGCCCGGTGAGCACCGCCTCGAGCACCGGCTCCAGCCCCTCCAGCCTGTCCTGCAGCTTCCTGGCCAGCCGCAGCAGGGTGCGCTCGGGCACGTCGCCGGTCAGGTTGACGATGATGATCGGGAACTGCGAGAAGTTGATCTCGTTGATCGAATACTTGTCGGCCCCGGCGGGAAACTGCGCCTCGACCCGGTTCATCCGGTCGCGCACGTCGGCGATGATCTTGGACTTGTCCCAGCCGAACTCGAACTCCAGCGCCACCCCGCCATAGCCCTCGGCGGCGGTGGCGCTCATCTTCTTGAGCCCGTCGAGATCGGCCAGCTCGGCCTCCATCGGCTTGACGAGGAGCTTCTCGGAATCTTCCGCCGAGATCCCGGGGAAGGGCACCGAGATGAACAGCGCCGGGATCTCGATGTCGGGCTCGCCCTCCTTGGGCAGGGTGGTATAGGCGTAGGCGCCGGCCAGCACCGACAGCACCACGAAGGCAATGATCATCCGCGCCCGGCTGCCGGCCCAGTCGATGATTCCGGTCATTGGCCGGGCTCCCGGTAGGCGACCGCCACCTTCACCCCCTCGGCCACGTATTCCTGGCCCACCACGATGACATCGGCCCGCGGCGGCAGGCCGGCCACCCAGACCCCTTGCACGGAGTCGCGCACCACCGTCACGGGGGCGAAGCGCACGGTGCCCGTCTCGTCCACGGTGCGCACCCCGAGCCGGCCGTCGTCGTCGAGGGTGAGCGAGGACTGGGGCAGCAGATGGGCCCGCGTGGCATCCGAGGCGATCACGATTTCGACAGTCTGGCCGTCGCGGATCGCCAGGTCCGGGTTGGGCACCATCACCTCGACGCGGAAGGTCCTGGTCAGCGGATCGGCGGAATGGGCCAGGAAGGTGACGGTGCCGGTCAGCTCTTCGCCGGTGGCCAGGCGGGCCGCGGCGGGCATGCCGGTGCGCACCCGGGAGACCTCGGTCTCGGGCACGAAACCCACCAGCTTGATCGGGTCGAGCTGGATCACCGTGGCGCAGGGGGCGCCCGGCTGCAGCAGCGAGCCCAGCTCGGCGGCGTCCGATTCCAGCAGCCCCTCGAAGGGGGCGGTGATGGTCAGCCGTTCGATTTCCTTGCGCGCCGCCGCCACCCCGGCCTGGGCGGCCTCGACGCCCGAGCGCGCCGCCTTGACCCCGGAGGTCGCCGCGGCCAGCCCGGCGCGGGCGGTCTCCACCGCGGCGGTGGCCGACTCATAGGCCGCTTCGGCCGCCGCCACCCGGCTTTCGGAGGCGAACCCGTCCTCGGCCAGGGCGCGGGCGGCGTTGAGGTTGATTTCGGCCTCGGCCAGGCGGGCCTGGGCCTCGGACAGGCGGGCCCGGGCCTCGGGCAGGCGGGCCTGGGCCTCGGGCACCCGCGCCTCGGCCTCGGCAAGACGCGCCAGCGCCTCGGTCAGCATCGCCTCGCGGGTGCCCGGATCGAGCCGGCACAGCACCTCGCCGGCGTCTACCCGCGCGCCCTTGCGCAGCGGTTCCGAGATCACCTGCCCGCTGGTTTCGGCGCGCACCACCACCTGGCGCGCGGCTTCGGTGCGTCCGCGCACCAGCACCGCGCCGGGGATCTCGCGCGCCGCCGAGCGCAGCACCACCACCGAGATGAGGTCCTCTGCCTCGGAACTGCCGGCGGCAGGGGCGGCATCGGCTGCGTCCGGCGCGTCCGGCGCGGCCTGCCGGCCTTCGGCCGGGGGCGTGGGGCCTGCCCGCATGGCAAACTCGATCACCCGATCGCGCTCGAAGATCAGCAGGTAGAGAACGGCCGTCACCA
Source organism: Paracoccaceae bacterium (assembly GCA_015487335.1). Lineage (GTDB taxonomy): Bacteria > Pseudomonadota > Alphaproteobacteria > Rhodobacterales > Rhodobacteraceae > S012-89. Next base: position 2,315 of record WFPZ01000042.1, on the reverse strand, counting down.
GCGCCGCGGTGAGAATCGGAAAGAATCGCATTGATACCTCGTGTTCGCGCCAGCTCCGCGGCCGACCGGGCCGGTCTGAACTGCTCGGTTCAGATTATACGTTTCCGCAATGCGGCGCAACCGGCCCGCCCGCGCGGCATGCGGCGTGCGTGCCTCTCTTCCCCTTTCCGCCGGGCCAGGGCCAGGCACCATGCTGCGCCCTTCACCTTGCCGAAATACTCCGGGGGAGCCGCCCGCACGGGCGGCGGGGGCAGCGCCCCCGGTGTGGCGCGCCTGCGGCCTTGGCAACGGGGAAGGGGATGGGGTAAGAGGGGCCGACCGAGGCCGGAGGACATCGCGTGAGCCAGACCGACAGTTTCATTGAAGAGGTGACCGAAGAGGTCCGGCGCGACAAGCTGTTCCGCCTGATGCGGAAATACGGCTGGATCGCCATCGTGCTGGTGGTCGCCATCGTGGCCGGCGCCAGCTACAACGAATGGCGCAAGGCGCGCGACCAGGCCGAGGCCCGGGCCTTCGGCGATGCGCTGCTCGGGGCGATGCAGAACCACGAGGCGAAGGACCGCGCCGCGCGGCTGGCCACGATCAGTGCCGAGGGCGACAAGGGGGCGGTCGTCGCCCTGCTGCTTGCGGCGGAAGCGGCCAGTTCCGGCGATCCCGATACCGCCGTCTCCGCCCTGCAGGCGCTGGCCGCCGATCCGCAGGTCAGCGAGGAATACCGCCAGCTGGCGCAGCTCAAGCTGGTGCTGCTGCAGGCCGACGGGCTCGACCCGGCCGAGCGCCTGGCCCGGCTGCAGCCGCTGGCGGCTCCGGGGGCGCCGTTCAGGCTTCTGGCCGAGGAACAGATGGCGATCGCCGAGATCGACAGCGGCAATGCTGCGGCGGCCATCGAGAGGTTGCAGGCCCTTCTGGCCGACCAGGAGGCCACGCCGGGGTTGCGTCGGCGCGTTTCCCAGTTGATTGTGGCCCTGGGGGGCGAACTGGAGCCGGCATAGGCCGCACGCACCGCGATGGAAGAATGCCACAGGAGGGGGGCGAGAGTGAAACTGATCCGCAGCGGTGCATTGATGGTTCTGGCGGCCCTTGTCCTGTCGGCCTGTGCGGAGAGGGACGTCATCCTTCCCGGCGAGCGGCTGGATGTCCGCACCCCCTTCAATGGTGAAGGGGCCACGGTGGAAAACCGGGCCAGGCCGATCCGCCTGGGCAAGGCGGTGCGCAACGACGCCTGGCCGCAGCGCGCGGGCTCGGCGGAAAACCGCATCCGCCAGCCGGCCTTTGCGGTTGCCCCGCAACTGGCCTGGGCCGCGCCGATCGGCAAGGGCAACGACCGGCGTCACCGGATCACCGCCGATCCCGTCTCCGCCGACGGGCGCGTCTTCACCCTCGACAGCCGGGCCACGGCCAGCGCCTTCTCGCTGGAGGGGGTGCCGATCTGGTCGCGCGATCTGACCCCGCCCGGCGAAAACCCCGATGACGCCTCGGGCGGCGGGCTGGCGGTGGCGGGCGGGCAGCTGTTCGTCACCACCGGCTTCGGCGAGCTGGTGGCGCTCGATGCCGCCACCGGCGCGGTGAACTGGCGCCAGCGCCTCGAGGCCCCGGCGGCCGGTGCGCCCACGGTGGCCTCGGGCACCGTCTTCGTGGTTACCCGCGACAGCCGCGCCATCGCTGTGGATGCCGCCAACGGGCGCGAGCTGTGGCAGCTGCAGGGCGCGCCTTCGCCCACCGGAGTGGTCGGCGGTGCCGCGCCGGCGGTCTCCGAGCGGCTGGTGATCTTTCCCCTGCCATCCACCGAGCTGGTGGCCGCCTTCCGCCGCGGCGGGCTGCAGGTGTGGAAAGGCTCGGTCGCCGGCGGGCGCCTGGGCCGGGCCTATGCGCGGATCTCCGACGTCACCGGCGATCCGGTGGTGAAGGGGCAGGTCGTCTATGCGGGCAATTCCTCGGGCAGGACCGTGGCGCTGGATCTGACCACCGGAGAGCCCGTCTGGAGCGCTCAGGAAGGGGCCACCGGGCCGGTCTGGGTGGAGGGCGGCTCTGTCTTCCTGGTGTCGGACCGGGCCGAACTGGTGCGCCTCGATGCCCGCAACGGCCGCCGGATCTGGGCCGCCGAACTGCCAGAATTCGTCCCGGCCCGCAACCAGCGGAGGCTGCGGGACGTCTATGCCAATTACGGCCCGGTGCTGGCCGGCGGGCGGCTGTGGGTGGCCTCCGGCGACGGGCGGCTGCGCGGCTTCGATCCGGTGGACGGCAAGCTGAGCGCCTCGGTCGAGCTGCCCGGCGGCGCCGCCACCCGGCCGATCGTGGTGCGCGGCACGATGTAT
>WFPZ01000041.1 GCA_015487335.1 Paracoccaceae bacterium | reverse complement strand
TCGAATACGTGAAGCTGAACAACCAGTTCGTCGTGCCGGTCGTGGATGAAGAGAAGGTCAAGGCGCTGGTTGTCCTGTCGCTCAGCCTCGAGGTGGTGGCGGGAACACGCGAAACCATTTACCAGCGTGAGCCGAAGTTGAGAGATGCGTTTCTTCAGGTCCTGTTCGATCATGCAAATGCCGGGGGGTTTGACGGGGCGTTCACCAATGGGCGCAACATGACGCTTCTGCGCGATGCCCTGCGGGAAGTGGCGCGCAAGACGCTGGGAGCGACGGTGCGCGACGTGCTGATCGTGGACGTGGTTCGCCAGGACGCCTGAAGGCTGCGCGCCAGCCAGCCCGTTCTGTGCCGGTGGCAGGTCGCTCCCCTTCAGGGCCGGGTGCGTATCATTTCCTCGAAGGCCGAGGCCCGGCCCACCGCTCGTCTTGCGGCCCCGACGAGGGCTTCGCGTTCTGCCATCAGACGGGCCAGTTCGCCGTTGAGCCGGGCCAGCTCTGCCGATTTCCAGCGCTCCCACCGCTCTGCCGCTCCGCTGCCGGTCCAGGCCGGATCTGCCCGCATGTCTTTGCCTGCCGCACCTGCCGAATTGTCCGTATTGCGCATCTTGTCGATTTGTGCGCGCAGGGCCGCACATTGGCGGGTGTTTTCTGCAAGGCGGGCCAGTTCCGTCTCGCGGATCATCTCCAAAAGGCCAAGCAGATCCCTTTCTCGCTGCCGCGTCATGGTGCCGCCGCCCCCTTGCCGGCCTTCTGGCGGATTTCCTCGGCGAACCTGATCGCCGCGGCGACGGCGGCGTAATGCTGCGGCCAGATCTCCTCGCCGATATCGAGGACGTTGTAGAGTTCTCTTGCGGTTGCCGGATCTCTCCGGATCGGGACGCCGGCGGCCGAGGCGGCTTCGCGGATGCGGGCGGCGATCTCGTCAACGCCCTTGGCCACGCAGACAGGGGCCGCCCCCGGCTTGCGGCTCCATTTCAGGGCTACCGCGTAGTGGGTCGGGTTGACGATGACAACATCGGCCGAGGGCACATCCGCCAGCATCCGGTTCGTTGCAATTTCGTAACCCTTCTGCCGGCGCTGCTGGCGAATGTGCGGATCCCCCTCCATCTGCTTGGCCTCGTCGGTGAGTTCCTTGTGCGACATGCGGTTCTTGCGCAGGTGCTCGGCCCGCTGCCAGGCCATGTCCAGCACGCCCAGGGCCAATGTGAGCACCACCACCAGCAGCAGGAAGGCCACGCAGATGGCCAGCAGGAAGGCGACGACGATCCGCCCCTCCATGTTGACGGAATAGATGATGTCCTGCGCTCGCCCGGCCAGAAACAGCCCGAGCACAACCGAGTAGAGCAGGAGCTTCGCGAAGCTCTTGGCGAATTCGAACAGCCCCTGGCGGCCGAACTTGTTGCGCGCATTGGCGATCAGCGAAACCCTGTTTGCCTTGATGGCCAGCTTGGAGGGCGCAAACACCAGGGCGCGCTGGGCGACGACCGTCAGGATGGCTGCCAGTGCCGGAATGGCAAACCAGGGCAGCAGGGCCAAAGCGACCTCCAGCAGCAGGGCGCCACCGAAAGAGGCGCCTCCCCCGCCGAACACGTCCTCGGCCAGCCGGGGCGATTTTTCGATCAATCCGGAAAGGCTGTTGCCAAGGGCCGTCAGGCTGGCTGTGCCGGCGATACCGGCCACGATGTAGAAGCCCGTGTAGGAGGCGGCGGTGGTAAGATCTGCCGAGCGCGGAACCTCACCCTTCTTGCGCGCATCGTCGAGTTTTTTCTGGGTTGGCTCGTGCTGCTTTTCGGTATCGTCGTCGGGGCTGTTCATGGGGTCCAGCTGAAGGGGTTGGCCAGAAATCCGCCAAGCGCATCCAGCCAGGCCGCCAGCACGAAGGGGGCAGACAGAGCCAGCAGGATCAGCGTGCCAGCCGAGATTGCCGGGGCGCCGACGAAGGAGACGAGAAGCTGCGGCATGGCGCGGTTGATCGCGCCAAGGGCGATGTTGTAGACGAGTGAGGCGATCACCAGCGGTGCGGCCAGCGAGAAGGCCAGCGAAAACATGCGTGTCACGCCGGCCACGCCCCAGGACGTGAGAGCCTCGGCCAGAGGCATCCGGCCGGGCGGCATCATCTCGTAGGAAAAGATCAGCAACTCGGCGATCCGCACATGCAGGCCTGCGGTCACCGCCAGCGCCAGCCCGCCGATAACCAGCAGCTGCCCGATGGCGGGAACCGGGTCGGCAACCTCACCCCCGAACAGCTGGGCCAGCGAGGTGGCCTGGGCGGCCATGGAGCCAGCAACCTGTAGGGCGATGATGAACAGGCGCAGGCCGATACCGATGGCCAGCCCGGCCGCCACCTCGGAAGCCCAGAGCAGGACGTTGCCCGCCACCCCGGCCCCGGCCGCCGGCATGGCGGTGATCACAGCAGGGGCCACCACCGCGGTATAGGCCAGCGCCAGCACAAGGCGTATGCGCTGCGGCACCGAGCGTTCGCCCACCGCCGGAAGCAGGGCCATTGCCGTGCCCACCCTGAGAAAGACGGCGAACCCGGCCGCGAAAACCTCGCGGCCGAGATCTGCGAACTCGGGCAGGAGGCCGTTCATGCCGGGACCAGCCCGACGAGGGCCGGCCTGGCCTCTGCCCCGAGCTCCTCGTAGGACAGGACGGCATTGAGTATGCCCTTCGCGCTGAGCACCGAGCGCAGGAACCTCCGGCGCCGGGTGCTGGTGACGATCACCGGAGAGGTGCCGGTTTCTCCGGCCTGGGCAATCTTTTCGGCCACCGCCCCTGCGAGGCGGTTGAATTCTTCTGGCGGCAGGGCCACGTCGCCGCCCTGGTCCGGATCGGACTGGTAGCGGCGGAAGGTGTCCTCCCATTCAGGGGCCAGCTGGATCAGGGGCAGGGTGCCGTCGGGGCGGCGGTGCTCGGCCACCAGCTGGAAGCCGAGGCGCTGGCGGACATGTTCGCAGATCGCTTCGGGGCTGGCGCCGCTGGGGCGGATCTCGGCGATCGCTTCAAGGATCATCGGCAGGTTGCGGATCGAAACCTGCTCTTCAAGAAGCAGGCGCAGAACGGCCAGGAGAAGATCCATCGGCACCTTGTCGGGGATCAGCTCATCGAACAGGCGGCGGTTGGCTTCGGCGCGGGCCTGGTCGCTGAGGCTGGTCAGCTCGTCAAGCAGGCGGCGCAGGGATTTCAGCCCGAGCAGACGCGCGAGATTCTTCTTGAGCACCTCCAGCATGTGGGTGGCCAGCACCTCGGCGGGGTTGATCGGGGTGCAGCCGGCCAGCGTTGCCTGCTCTCGGTCGGCCTTGCCTATCCAGCGGGCGGGGGCGCCATAGACCGGCTCCCGCACGTCGGTTCCGGGAGGAAGCTCCGTTGCATCGTCGGGCTTGAGCACAAGCAGGCGGTCGCTTTCCAGCCGGTCGCGGGCCTGTTCGGCGCCCTGGATCCTGATCACGTAGGTGCCGACGGGCAGGGCCGCGTTATCGGTCAGCCGGATTTCGGGCAGGATGAGGCCGAAGCTGGTGGCGATGTGCCGGCGGATGCCGTCGATCCGTGCCTCCAGCCCGGTGGCCGGGTCCAGAACCAGCGGCACCAGATCCGGTGCGAATTCCACGTGGATGTCGTCGAGGTCGAGAATGTCGCCGAGGGATGGCTCTTTCTGCGGCTCGGCACCGGCTGCGGTGGTGTCAGGCTCCGCCTCCCGGCGGGAAGCGGCGCGGGCCACCAGCCAGCTGCACCCCCCCAGCGCGGCCGCGCCGGTTACGAAGGGCAGGAAGGGCAGGCCCGGAAGCAGGGCGAACAGCGCCATCAGCACGGCGACGGTGGCCAGCGCGGCGGGGTATTTCCCCAGTTGCGAAAACAGTGCCACGTCGGTCGAGCCCGTGGTGCCGCCGCGCGCCAGAAGCAGGGCGGAGGCGATGGAGATGATCACCGCCGGAATCTGCGAGACAAGCCCGTCGCCGACCGTCAGGATGGCATAGGTTTCAAAGGCCTGCCCGAATGGCATGCCGTGCACGACCACGCCGATAATCAACCCCATCACCAGGTTGAGGAGGGTGATCAGAAGCCCGGCCACGGCATCGCCCTTGACGAATTTCGATGCCCCGTCCAGCGAGCCGAAGAATGTGGTTTCGGCCTGGTCTCTCTCTCGCCGGGCCTTGGCTTCCGCGTGGTCGATGGCGCCGGCGGACATGTCGCTGTCGATTGCCAGCTGCTTGCCGGGCATTCCATCGAGGGCGAAGCGTGCACCCACCTCGGCCATGCGCGCCGCGCCTTTTGTGATCACGATGAAGTTCACGATCAGCAGCACCCCGAACACCACCAGCCCCATGAACACGCTACCGCCCATGACGAACATGGCGAAGCCTTCGATCACGTTGCCGGCCGCCCCGGTGCCTGTGTGGCCGTTGCCGATGATGAGCTTGGTGGACGAGACGTTGAGCGACAGCCGCAGCATCAGGGTGGCCAGCAGGATCGTCGGGAAGGCCGAGAAATCAAGCGGGCGTTCGATGAACAGGGTGACCGTGAAGATCAGGATGGCCAGCCCGAAGGACAGGGCCAGCCCGATGTCGAGAATCCAGGCTGGCATCGGCAGGATCATCATGGCGATGACGGCCATGAGTGCCAGCGCCAGCAGGATCGTGGGCTGAAACAGCCGGCCCGTGTTCAGAACCATGGGCCGGCCTCCTTGCGGACAGGCAGCAGGGGCACACCACGCCCCGCTCCGGCCGGGAAAAGCGAGCCCGAGGTGGCCGCCGCTGCGCCGCTGCGCGTGAGCAGGGGGTAGCCGTTTCCGGCCGGCGCTGGATGAGTGACGCCGTTGACCATGGCAAGAGGCAGGGGTGCCGGTTCGGAGGCCCTAATCTCGGCCCGGATCCGGGTGAAGCGCTCCATGTATCGTGCGGAAAATTTCGGTGTGCGGGAGTGGTAGGCGCCGGCGGCTTCGGTCCAGCTTCCCGTCTCGCGGTAGAGGTCTTGCAGGAACCGGGCGGCGTAAAGGGCATTTGCGTAAGGGTCGAACATTTCTCTCACCGAGCCGAAGGCCTGCCCGTGCCAACGGTAGTTCAGCTGAAAACAGCCGACATCAAAGCTGCGCACCCCCTGTTGAAGGGCGCTCTCGGTAAAGGTCATGGCTTCGTCCCGGGTGCCAAACCAGTAGCCCTTGCCGGCCAGGTTCACCGTCCAGGGCCATGGCCTGAGGCTGCGATTGCTGCGGCGCCCCGTTTCGACCAGCGTGATGGTGCGCATGACATCCAGTGGCACTCCGGTGATGCGTGCGGCCTCTGCCGCGGCACGTTCGCACAGGGCGGCGCCATCGGCCGCGGCATGGCCAGGATTTGGGGAAAGGAGCAAGAGCAGGGCAAGCACCGGGAAAAGGCGAAAAGCCAGATGTGGCTGCCCAGCACGGGGCCAGCCAATGGCGGGCCAGTATTTGCATGGGAAAGCGAAGGCTCTGATCATGTGGGTCGCAGTTCTTGCAACACGGTTGGCCCATGAGTAGGGGGCAAACCTTTAGGATCCGTAAGCTTTCCCTTTTGCGGTCCTCATTGATTGAGCAATTCCGCAACGGCGTTTCGAAGGGCCTGACTTTGATCGAGGAAGCGCCGGCTGCTTTCGATCAGCTCGGGGTCGGCCGGGCCGGCCGGCCGGAGCGCATCTGATGCCTGGGGCTCTTCTTGCAAGTCGGGAGTTGCGGAAGGAGGCTTCTCTTCAGCCGATGGCAGAGACGGGTTTGTCGCGGCAAGCAGCCGTGCCGCGGCTGTGCGGATCTTGTTGTCCGAGCTTGTCAGAGAAGAGAGGTCTCCGCTGCGAAGACGCGCGCTTTCTGCCCGGTCTGTCATGTTCAGAGAGGCGTAAAGCCGGGCGGCGGTGGCCAGATCTCCCATCATTTCCCGGGCCACGGCCCGCAATTTTTGCGCCTCCGGGGTTTCCATGCCGTTCAGCAATGGCTCCACGGCGGCGGGGTTGGCATCTGCAAGCTCGATTTCTGCCCGAACCAGCCTGGCGCTGGGCGAGTCGCCAAGCGGGTCAACCCAGCCGCGTGCCAATGCGACAAGCCCCAGTTCCGCAAGCCTTTTTGCCACGGCCAGCCCGGCTTCCATGGCGGTATCGGAAAGCCCGGTGTCCTGCAGGGGGTACTGCAGCACCAGGCGGACAAAATCTGCATCGTTCGATGTTGAAGCATTGCGAAGCTGCGCCTGTGCCACGAGTTTCTCCGCCGGCCCGTTTTCCAATATCCCGTTTTCCGAACTTGCCCGGGCCGTTTCCATGGCGATTTCGATCTTGCCACTTTCCAGCAGGGCCATGATGGCCAGGCGGGCGAGAGTGCTGCCGGTTTCGGTTCCGCGCAATTCGGCCGCCATGCTCAGGGCAAGGTCGATGTCCCTGCTCTCGATCTCGAGGCCGGCCTGCAAACGGGCCTGGAGGAGCCTGACCATTGTTTCCGCGTCTCCCTCTCCGGCATGGATCGCCTTTTCGAGACTGTTCAGGGCTTCATCCGTTTTGCCGTTTTCCTTGGCCAGCGAGGCATCGAGAAGTGCCAGCTTGCGATTTCGGGTGCCGGGCGCGCGGGCCATGATGTTGCGCACCGTGGTTGCCGTGGACAGATCCTTGCCGGCAAGGAAGCGCTCGGCAAGCGGGGGGCCGAGGAGCTTTTTCAAGTGGGGTGGCAGGGCAGAGAAGGCCCTGAGCACGGACTGTCTGTCGATGATCCTGATGGCGGGGGTGTCCCCGCTGGCCAGTAGCGCCCACATGGCGCCCGGAGTTGCACAGCTGAGCTGTTGCTGAAGGGGGCCGTTCGGCGCGGCGCGCTTTCCGTCCATGATGTCGGCCATCTGCGAAAGCAGGGGGAATTCGGGAAGCTCCATTCCAAAGGCGCGCATGGCGGCTTTGGCTTCTGCGCCGAAGCCGAGGAAAAGGTAGCCGCGCACAAGGGAAAGAAGCCTGTCCGGGTCCGGCTCGTCGAATTCGCCGAGGATTGCAAGATCCGGCGGCGATATCAATCCTTCGGGCAGGCTGCGAGTTTCCCAACTGGCGATGTCGAACAGGGCTTCCGGCAGGCAGGCAAGGCCATTTTCCGTGGTGGGGGCGTTGGTTGGCCATTTCTGAGCATCCCTGTCCGAAGCGGTCTGAACCCTGAAGTGCAATTGTGTGCCCGGGGCCACTTCCGCAGGAGGCAGAGATTGGTCCGGTCCGACTTTTCCCGGTTCGGGCAGGGGCGGCGCTTCGGTCGCTCGGGGTTCGGGAAACGGGGTATCGAGCCGGATCATGCCCTGGGCCGCGGCGCGTGAAAGCTGCAGCAGGAGGGCCTGTTCCATTGCGGGCAGTTTCCCCGCCCCTGCATCTGGGGAAAACGGAAAGAGAAGGGTGCTGTCCGGGCGGTTGTCTGCGCCGGTCCGTACTGCCGCGTTGAGGGAGGGCGACATCTTGCGAAGCTCCTCTGGCGTTTTCCTTTCCTGGTCGGCCTGTTTGTCCGCTTCATTGGGGAAGGCGGAGCTGTTGTCGGCTTTCCATCCCTCGCCCTTTGCCAGAGGGGGGAGTTGCGGGAAGCTTGGTGCTCCCCCCGGCCCGGCCTCATCTCTGACGTCGATGACAAGCCGTCCGCCCGGCAGTTCGAACACGTCTGGAATGCAGGGACAGCCAAGGCGCAGAAACAGACGACCCGGGCCGGGAGAGGAAACATCAGAGATTCGCGTTCTGGGGATGCGTTGGTATATCCGTGAAAGATCAAACGGCGTATCCGTCGCACCGCTGCGCAGTTCGTACCCGCCTTCCACCGTGCCGAATGTCCATTGCGGCAGGGACGTAAACTGAAGGACCAGACGGGAAAACCCGGGATGTTCCCCGGAACGGACCACCAGAGGTTCGGCCAGGGCGTGGACCGGCACAAGCGCCAGCAGAATGAGTGTGCCGGCCCACCTCATGCGGCATCCTGCTTGATTTCCTTCAGGGCCTCTTCCAGCTCGGTGAAGCTCGGACGGTAGGGGCTCGGGGTGTTTTGCCGGCCTACCTCGATGCAGATGTTGGTGGAGTGGTTGTGGAGGTTGGCCACCAGAACCTCGCGGATAAGCTGATAGAAGTGGCTGTCTTCCTCGATGACGGATTTCAGCTTGGAGGCGAAAGGGCCGACGATGCCGTAGGCAAGAAAGACCCCGAGAAAGGTACCGACAAGGGCGCCGCCGATCAGCTTCCCGAGGATTTCCGGCGGCTGGTCGATGGAGCCCATCGTCTTGATCACCCCAAGCACGGCAGCGACAATCCCCAGGGCCGGCAGGCCGTCGGCGACTGTCTGCAGGGCGTGGCTGGAGTGCATCGCGTGGTTAAGGCTGGTGGACATGCGCTTTTCCAGCACTTCCTCGACCTGCAGCGGGTCATCGTAATTCATCGAAGCCGAGCGCAAGGTATCGCATATCAGGTTCACCGCTTCGCTGTCGGCCAGAATCTTGGGATATTTTCCGAAAATCGATGAATTTTCCGGCGCCTCGATATGTTCTTCCAGCGCGACGGGGTTCTGGCGAGCAAGGCGAATCAGCTCAAACAGCAGGCACAGCAGATCGCGATAATCTTCGGGTTTCCATTTGGGCCCCTTGAATACCTTGCCGATGTCCTTGAGCGTATGCTTGATGGAGGGCAGATCATTGCTGATGACGAAGGCCCCGATGGCTGCGCCGCCGATCATGGCGAGTTCATAAGGCAGACTTTTGAGGATGATGGCCATCTTGCCGCCAGCAGCCAGATAGCCGCCGAAGACCATGACGAAAATCACGACGATGCCAATGATCCCTATCACGGTTCCCTCCGCTCATGCTGCCTTCAGCCTGTCCGGATGCTCGGCCAACAAGGTTAAGAATCCGGGAATCGAGGATCAGTTTTCCGATTGCCGGGTGTTGCGGCCAGCCAGGATGACGCTGATCGAATAGGCGGTTTGCGGGGAAAGCCCCGCCATGACCTGTGCCGCGGCATCGGGGCGCATCCGGCCGATGAAACCGGCCGCAAATTCAGGTGCCATTTGCTCGAACAACACCGCCGCCTCTTTCGGTTTCATGTTTTCATATACGGCGGTCAGGCGGGCCAGATCATCCTCGGCGGCCGAAAGCGATTGGGCGATGGTGGCCTTCAGCCGTGATTCGGCCTCTTCCAGCCGGGACAGGTTGCGGCGCAGCTCTTCCTGGGCAAGAGACAACGCCTTCTCCCGCTCGGCAAGCTGCCGTTCGCGTTCTTCCAGTTGTTCCTTGCGTCCGCTGAGGCTGGCGAGCACCTCTTCGAGACGGGGGATGTCTTCGCATTGCTGCGGCTTTTCTTCCGGGGTGCCTGCGGACCCGGCCGCGAGCAGCTCCTGTGCGATAGCCTGCCCCGTTCCAGACGCCAGGCGCACGGCTGCAGAGGCGATCAGCATGGCCGCGATTACCAGCAGGGCGCCGCGACCCGTATCCCATGCCTTGCCTTTCCCTTTGCGGCTGTTCATTCCGCCGCCTCCTGCATTTTCCTTCGGGTGCTGAGAAAGAGAAGATCTCCGGACGGAGGAGGAGCGGAGGCCGTATCTTCGACAGCGGATTGCGGCACGGGCTGTGCAGGCGTCGCGCTGTTGCTGGAGGCCCCAGTCTCCGTTGCCTCGGGGATGTCGTGCATGGAGGCGACCAGAAGCTCCAGGCGCCGGGCCACGGCCTCGGCCCTGTCGGTCAGCTCGCGCAGGGTTTCCGCCGACCCGGCCGAAGCCTTCCTCGCGGCGGCGAGAGTTTTCGTCATGTCTTCCACATGGGCAGAGAGGGTTGCGATCGCCCCGCCGACCCCGGTTTCCAGGTCATTGAAACGGCGCAGCCGGCGAGCCAGGACGATGCAATAGACGGCTGCCGCCAGGGCGCCCGCGATCAGCAATATGTTGGCAATGAATTCCATTTCGGGCCTCAGTTCAGCACGAATTCCATGATCAGGAGATCGCGCACGCGCCCTTCGCCGGTAACGACCTGAACACGGCGCAGCATCTGGGCGCGCAGGCGGATCAGGGCGGCGGGCTTTTCCAGTTCCGATGCTTCGATGGCCCTCAGATAGCTGTTCAGGACATCCACCACGCGGGGAAGCATCTTGGTGACCTCCTCCACCGCGGCCGGCTCGACCTCGAGCTGGGACTGGAACCGGAGGTGCCTGTTCTGGCCGTTGCCGCCGATGTTGATGACGATCGGCTGCACCGGCACGAAGGCGACCTCGGGCAGGGGTTCGGGCGGTGGCGCTTCGGAAGTTTTCTCATCTTCGGAAGGGGGCGCCAGAATCATGCCGGACCAGACCGCATAAAACCCGCCGCCGCCAAGCAGCAGGGCCAGAACAAGGCCTATCAGCACCGGCTTGCGGCTTTTCTTGCCGCCCTCTTCGGTTGTTTCCTCGTCGTTTTCAGCCATCGGAGCCACTTTTTTTCGTCGAGTCTCTATAGGCCGAGGCTGGCTAACCGATTGTTAATCCGGATCGACGAATTCTGGCCGTGCCCGGAAACGGCGTCAGGAAAAGGAGAATCCCTTTGCAGCAGCTACTTTCGCTCTGGCATGCGCTGGACGCTCGCAAGAGAGCCATCGCGGCCATATCGGCGGTGGCGATGTTTGCGGCGGTGTTCGGACTGGCCAGGATGGCATCCGCTCCGACCATGGCGCTGCTCTATTCCGGGCTGGAGCCGGGAAGTGCGGGAGAGGTGGTGCGCGCGCTGGAGCAGCGCGGGGCTGCCTACGAGATTCGCGGCGATGCGATTTTTGTCGAGGCGGCGCAGCGCGATTCGTTGCGCATGACGCTGGCGGCCGAGGGGCTGCCCGCTCTCAACAACAAGGGCTATGAGCTGCTCGATTCGCTGAGCGGTTTCGGCACCACGGCCCAGATGTTCGATGCCGCCTACTGGCGCGCCAAGGAAGGAGAGCTGGCCAGGACGATACTGACAAGCCCGGCGATCCGCACGGCCAGGGTACATATTGCAGTGCCTCAGGCCCGATCATTTCAGAAGCAGCCAGCGCCGAAAGCCTCTGTCACCGTAACGACCACCGGCGGCCCGCTGAGTGCAGAACACGCCAAGGCATTGAAATATCTGGTTGCAGCGGCCGTCGCGGGGCTCGATCCGGCAGGAGTGTCGGTAATCGACGGGCGAAGCGGGCGCGTGATTTCCGGTGAATCGGAAGTTCCGGCGCCGGACGGGGGCAGCGAGGTGGCGGCCCGGCTGAAACAGAATGTCGAGCGACTTCTGGCTGCGCGGGTGGGCCCGGGAAGGGCTGTCGTGGAAGTGGCTGTCGAGACGGTCACCGAATCGGAATCGATTACCGAGCGGCGGTTTGATCCGGACGGTCGGGTGGCAATCAGCTCCGAGACGGAAGAGCGAAGCTCGCAAGCCTCCGGTACGGGAGGCGATGCGGCAACCGTTGCCAGCAATCTGCCCGACGGGGCGGCGGGCCAGGGTGGCGGGGGAAGCTCCAGCACCAACAGCGAGACCCGCGAAGTGGTGAATTACGAGGTGTCCGAAACCACACGGGAAATTCTTCGCATGCCAGGAGCGATCCGTCGTCTGACGATTGCGGTTCTGGTTGACGGACTGGAAACCACCGATCCGCAGACGGGCGAAACAACATGGCAGCCGCGCAGCGAGGCCGAGCTGGCGGCATTGCGGGATCTGGTCGCCGCGGCCGTCGGGCTGGATGAAAGCCGTGGCGATACGCTGACGTTGAAAACCCTCAGGTTCGAAACTCCTCCGCAGGAAGGCAGCCCGGCCAGTGGTGGGCTGATCGAAAGCATGGCGCTGGATGTTACGCAACTTGCGAAGGTGGGGGTGCTTGGCCTTGTGGCGCTGATCCTCGGCCTGTTCGTCCTCAGGCCCATTTTCATGGCGCCCCGCCGCGATGGACTGCCGGAGATCGTCCCTGGTGCCCTGCCGACTCCTGCCGGGGATCTGACGGGAGGCGAGCCCTTGCCAGCACCCCGGAAGCCCGAGCCGGACGGGCAAGGCGGGCGCTTGCAGGAAAGCCCCGCCCTTGACGGAGAAATTCAGAACGATGCGCCACAACCTGCGTTCGGGGATGTGTCGCGCCAGGCGTTGCACGGGCCGCCCGGCGGAGATGATCCGGTGCAGAGGCTACGTGAAACGATTTCGGAAAAGCAGGAGGAAACGGTTGAAATCCTCCGCGGCTGGCTTGAGGAAGAGGAGACGGCGTGATGGTTCTTTCCCTCGCCCTGGAAGAATTTTCGCTGGCCGGCGCCGTGCCCGGACAGGATGCCGATGGAAACGGCCCGGCGGAAGGCCCCGACAACGAGGTGAAGGCCAAGGGCTTCGAGGAAGGCTACAAGGCCGGCTGGGATGATGCCACCCGTGCTGCACTGGAAGAAAACCAGCGCCTCAATGCAGAGCTTGCCCGCAATCTGCAGAATCTCGGCTTTACCTATCACGAGGCGCGCAGCCACATGGTGCGCGCCGTGGAGCCCGTCTTGCGCCTGCTTGTCGAAAAGATCCTGCCTCGTGCCGTGTCGGCCACTATCGGCGAGCGTATCCTCGAGGAAATTCAGCCGTTCCTCGAGAAAAGCCTGGATGCTCCGGTGGAGATCTTTGCCTCCCCCTCGCAAAGCGCCATCGTCGAAGAGAAAATCGGCAGCCTTGCAACGTTTCCGATGGTCGTTGCGCCAGAGCAGTCCCTCGCAGAAGGCCAGGTTCACCTGCGTCTTGGGAAGTCCGAGAAACAGCTGGACGGTGCAGATTTTCTGGCACGCGTTTCCGAAGCGCTTGAGGCCGTTCTGAACGCAAATCACCAAGGAGCCGAACATGGATGAACCGAAACCTGACACGGGAGAGCGAAAGCAGCCCATGGAAATACCGGCATTTGGCGGCGTGCCGATCGAAATCATGATCTCGGTGGGCAAGGCGCGCCCTTTGGTGGCCGAGCTTCTGGAGCTGGAGGAAAATGCGGTTCTGCGTCTGGACAAGCGCGTTGAAGACCCGGTCGAGCTGTATATCGGCGATCGCCTGATCGCCCGCGGCGAGTTGCACGAGCTCGAAGGAGATGAAGAGGGGCAGCTGGCGGTTCGTCTGACAGAACTTGTCGGGCAGCACCCGGTGCCATGATCGGCAAGGAGCGGGCCACGGCCCTTTTCTTCTTCGCGGCCATTGCGATGGCGGTTTTTGCAGCGTACCCGGCGGCAGCTCAGGGCATCTCGTTGTCCATTGACTCCGAAGCCTCGCTGACGAAGACCAGCATTCAGCTGCTGATCCTGATCACCGTGCTGTCCATCGTCCCCGGCCTTGCGGTCATGATCACCAGTTTTCCTTTCGTGGTGACGGTGCTTTCCATATTGCGCCAGGCGCTGGGTCTGCAGCAATCGCCGCCGAATATCCTGATCATCAGTCTTGCACTGTTTCTCACCTATTTCGTGATGGAGCCGGTGTTTCTTGCCGCCTGGGAAAACGGCATCAACCCGATGTTGCGTGGCGAGATGGAGCTTGAGCCGGCCCTTTCCGCGGCGGTTGAGCCGTTTCGCGCCTTCATGGCGGCGCGCACGGATGCGGAAACATTCCTTTCTCTCGCCTCTCTGCGGCAACCGGACGTCGATGCTTCGGCGCTTGGGCCCGATGCACGGCTTTCGCTGCTCATTCCGTCCTTCATGCTGAGCGAAATCGAAAGGGCGTTCCAGATCGGCTTCCTGATCTTCCTGCCCTTCCTGATCATCGATCTGGTCGTCGCAGCGGTCCTGATGTCGATGGGCATGATGATGGTGCCCCCAGCCATCGTTTCCTTGCCGTTCAAGCTGGCTTTCTTCGTGGTCGCGGACGGCTGGACGCTCATCTCCGGTGCCCTGGTGCGAAGCTACTTCTGAAACCTTTTCACTGGAGGCCCTTGCCGTCCCGTCCGGGGAGTGGATGTGGGGACAAGAGATTGCCTTTTGCCCCATGTTGCGGGGCGTGCTCGTCAGGCCGCCCTGGTACGCGAGCTATTCCAAAAGTCCGGGAACCGGGAACATGCCTCGGGCCCCGGGGGTGGGCAGCGGCCATGAGCCATGCGCTGCAGTTTACCGCCCCGGCCTTGCAGTTTAGCGCACTACGAATTCCGCATGCAGGGCACCGGCTGCCTTGATGTTCTTCAGGATGTCGATCATGTCGCGGGGGGAAACGCCCAAAGCGTTGAGCCCCTCGATTACCTCGGAAAGCGTCGTGCCTTCGGGGATGTCTGCCAGCCCGATCCCGGGTTCTTCGACGATCGTGCTGCTGGTACGGGGAACGACGATCGGGGTGCCGCCGGTGAACGGGTTCGGCTGAACCACCAGCGGCTCTTCCTGAACCCTGAGCGTTAGATTGCCCTGCGAGACGGCTACCCGGGAAATGCGAACGTTTTCCCCCATCACGATCGTGCCGGAGTTCTGGTCCACCACGACGCGCGCCTTCTGCTCGGGGTCGACAAGAATGTTCTCGATCGCGCCCAGCGCATGGGCCGGGGAAAGCTCTGCCGTCATGGAGATGTCCAGCAAGACGGTTCCGGCATCGAGCATCCGCGATACGGGCTTGCCGTAGTAGCCGTTCACGGCCTCCTCTATCCGCTGTGCCGTGGTGAAATCCGGGTCGCGCAGCGCCAGGCGGACGGATCTGATCTGGGTGAAGTCGAAATCCACCTCGCGTTCCACCCTCGCACCCCCGGGTATCACGCCTGCAGTGGGCACGCCCTGAACGACCCGCGCGCCATCCCCTTCGGCGGCTGCTCCTCCGGCGATGATGGGCCCCTGCGCCACGGCGTAGATCTGCCCGTCCGCCGCATTGAGCGGGGTCATGATCAGGGTGCCGCCCATCAGGCTCTTGGCATCGCCGATGGCCGAGACATTGACATCGATCCGCCCTCCCGCGCGCGCAAAGGGCGGCAGGCTGGCCGTCACCAGCACTGCAGCAACGTTCTTGGGGCGAAACTGTTCTCCGGTGACATTCACGCCAAGACGCTCGAGAATGTTGGACATGATCTCTTCGGTAAACGGGGCATTGCGGATTCCGTCTCCGGTCCCGTTCAGGCCGACCACAAGCCCGTATCCGAGAAGATCGTTGCCGCGAACGCCCTCGAACTCGACCAGATCCTTGATCCGCACCGGGTTGGCCAGAGCTGCGGCAGTTTGCAGGGCGACCAGAAGCGTGAAGAAGAAAAGACGCACCATCACAAGTAATCCGCCAGCGAGATGCGCGAAAGCCGCGCGGTGACCGAATAGAGAATCTCGAGTTGCGAGCGTATGGCTTCCAGCTCGGTTGCCGTATTGTATTGGTCCACAGCCATGATTTCGTTTCTGGCCATTTCCAGTGCTGAAACGGTGGCGGCATTGCGCGCGGCGGTCTTGTCCACGGAAGCTTCGACGATACCCACATCGGCGCGCAGCGCGGCCATGCCCGCTTCGGAATCGAGCAGCGATACCCCGGCCAGACGGGCCAACTCGGCCCGTTCCGAAACGTCACCCGAGAGCGCCCCTGCATCCAGGAGCGCGGCCATCGCCAGCCCCTTGAGCGTGTTGCGCACGCGCGCGTCGGCCGCGGTCACGTCGAAGCGGACGGATGTGTCATCGGACAGCCTCAATGGCTGGATTGGCTCCGAGCCGAGATAGGCGACCGTTTCGAAGCCGCCTCCCGGTGTGTCGAACCAGGCCTCCACTGCGGCGGCGATGCCTGCGGCGGTTGTCTCGGAAGCGGTGGCGGCCTGCAAGTCGGCGAGGATGGTTTCCGCATCGGCAAGCGGCGGAGTGTCGGTGGCGGTTCCGGAAAGGGCGTAACGGTCGGCTGCGCGCACATTCAGCGCGGCCAGAGCGGTTTCGAACTTGGCACGTCCATCGGCCGCGGTGGTCTGGATCAGCAGCGCCTGCGACGAACTGCCGGCCGTAAGCAGGGCGGGGGCAAGCTCCGTAACCAGGCCTTCGACGGTTTCCAGTGACGTCTGGGCGGTGGTTGCCAGCAAGGCGGCCTCGGAGGTGGCTACGGAGTAGGAGCGCGCCACGGTCAGGCTGCGCTCGATCGAGGAGAGGGCCGAGAAATCTCCACCGACTGCAGTGGTGGCGTCGCTTCTGACGCCGCTGGTCATTTCCTGCGAAAGCCTTTGCAGATCGGACTTCAGGGCAACATTCTGCCGGCGGGTCTGGAAGGTTTGCGCGAGGTCGCCGATCGAGAGGTAGTTCATCGCTCAAAGCCCCAGCAGTGTCTGAATCAGATCATCGATGGTCGAGATGACCCGGGCGTTGGCGGAAAAGGCCTGTTCGACGAGCAGAAGCTGCTGCATCTCGAAGTCGGAGTCGACGCCGCCTTGCAATTCTGATTCCCTCAACCCATCGGCCAGCGCGGAGGCAAAGCCCTGATCTGCTTCGGCCGCGAGCCGCAGGTTGCCGAAAAACGAGGCCACGTCGCTGGAAAGCCCGGATGCCGAGCGCGCGACGTTGGAAATGGTGGATGAAGCGGGCACCCGCGATGCCGTCAGGGCATCGGCCAGCGCCAGCAGACGGGTGGCGTCCCCCGGCGCCGAAGCAGGGGCTGCGCCCAGCCCGTCGCGCAGCCTCAGCAACGAGCCTCCGGCGTCCGGATCGGCCAGAGGATTAACGGAGACGCGCCCGGACAGGCCCAGCTCGTTTGCCGGGTCGAAAACGCCGCCTGCATCGGTGAGCAGGCCCGGATCGGATAGGCCGAGGGTCGGGTCGGTGGCCGGATCGGCGAAGCGCTCCACCAGATCGCGGGCCAGCGCATCGAGCTGGCCCTGTGCGTCGATGGCAAAGCTGTCGCGGATATAGAAAAGCGCGCCCAGGCTGCCGCCGGCCAGCGGCCCGCCCTCGCTGGCCGAGAGGACGCGGCCATTGAGGGAAATCTCCGACAGGGCCCCCGAGGCAACCGACATTTCCGGCACGATCACCCCGGCGGGGGTGAAGGACAGGGTGGCCGGCGCACCATCGAGCAGGATGGCGCCGCCGGGCGTGTAGAGCGCGATCTGCCCCCTGTCGCGGGGTACTTCGCGCAGGGGAACGATCGAGGCGATCCTGTCCACCTCCTGCTGTCGCTGATCCATCAGTGCCGTGGCATCGCGCCCGGCGCCGAGTTGGGTTGTGATCTTGCGGTTCAGGAGAGCGATGTTTTCCAGCCCCTTGTTCAGACGCTCCACCTGGCGGGCGATCTCGCGATCCGCTTCCATCCTCTGGGCCTGAACGGTATCGGAAGCGGCGTTCAGGGCGCCGGCCAGAGCGGAAGCGGCATCAAGGGTTTCCTGAAGGCGGGGCAGGGAATCGGGGCGGCTGGCAGCCTGGATCAGGCTGGCCTCCAGCGCATTGATGCGGCCCGTGAGAGAGCGTGGATCGTCAGGGGTGCCGATCGCCTGTTCGATTCGGGCGAGGAAGTCGGCGCGGGCTGTCTGATCTGCGAGCCCGGCATCGGCCAGGCGCCGCTCGGCGATGATCGGCTGGTCCACGTTGCGCCTGATGCCCTCGATCCGCACGCCGGTGCCATTGCCGCCGAGGGACTGGGCGGAAAGCTCCAGCTCGCGCCGGCCGTAGCCGGGGGTGAGAGCGTTGGCAACGTTGGCCGACACCACCTCGGCGGCCCGTGATGCGGCCGTCAGGCCGGTACGGGCGTTCGACAGGGCGCTTGAGATGCTCATGGTTCAGCGGGCCTTTTGCCAAGGGTCTCAGCGCTTGATGTTTGTGGTTTCCTGCAGCATCTCGTCCACCGTCTGGATGACCTTGGCGTTCGAGGAATAGGCCCTCTGCGTCTGGATGAGTTGTGTCAGCTCTGCCGCGACATCGGTTGCGGATTCCTCGCGCGAATAGCCCACGACCTCACCCGTAGGCCCGTCGCCTGCATCCCAGAGGAAGAATGGCCCGCTGTCGGGTGAAACCTGGTAGGCCTGGTTGTTGAGGGAGATCAGCCCGTTGGGATTGGGCACATCGACAAGCGGGATCTGGTAGATCGTCCGGGTGAAGCCGACATCATAGATGGCGTTGACGAAACCCTGGGCGTCAACCTCGACGGTGGTGAGGTTGCCCACGGGAGAGCCGTTCTTTTCGATCGAGACGGGGGCGAAGCTGTCCGACAGCTGGGTCATGCCGGAGGGATCGCCGATGGTCCCGATATCGAGTTCGAGCGGGCCTCCGGCGAGTGTCAGCGCAATGGTGCCGGTGGCCGGATCATAAGCCCCACCTGAAAGCGTGGTAACGGAAGCCAGGGTTCCGCCGGCTGCACGCGAATCATCGAACTGCAGCGTGTAGCTGCCGACAACGGCATCGTCCGAGGCCGAATCCCTGATCGTCATTGTCCATTCGTTCGAGGCGCCGGTGGCGGGGACCGTCGGCTCGAAGCTGACATTGAGCATTTCGGACGTGCCCAGGTTTCCGAAATACTCGATCGACAGCTCCTGCGTATTGCCGCTGGATCCTGCAACGGTTTCCGTTGCCGGCAGGTTGACCCCCAATGTCATCTGGGTTGTCGGATCGCCTGCGAACTGGTTGACGGAGATGCGCACCGGCTCCAGCCCGGCGACGGTGTCGCGCGGATAGCTGGGCATCGATCCGTCGATATTGGCGGGCCATCCCATGAGCACCATGCCGGTTTCGGTTGTCAGCACGCCGTTGTCATCCGGGCGAAAAGACCCGGTTGTCATCAGCATCATGGGCAGTTCGCCACCCGCAGACATGGAAACCGCCGGGGTGACGGGGAGCATGCCCCGGCCGCTGACGGCGATATCCGTGGGGTTCGAGGTGTTGACCAGCGGCCCGCGTTCGGTGATCAGCCGTTGTGTCGTGGCCCGCACCCCCCCGGCCGAGTAGAACCCGACGCTTCCGGCGATGACCTGTGAAGAAAAATCCGCCTGCGCGCGCTTGTATCCGTAGGTCGAGGAATTGGCGATGTTGTCGGAGATCGTCGCCAGCTTGGTGGCGTTCGCATTCAGCCCCGCCACGCCGGCATTCAGGGAAGAGGAAATAGTCATTGCCAGTGCCTTTCTGCACGATCGCCCCCCGCGCTCCTGGAAAGAGAGCTAGAGCAAGGGGTTTAACAGCGGCCTAACATAGACAATTCTTCCTATCTTCCTGCCGGGTCGCGCAGCAGGATCAGCTCGACGCGGTTGTTGCGGGGCGCCATCGGGTTGCGGGCGGCGGGCTTTCTGTCGGCAAAGCCGCTGACGCGCTGGATCCTGCCGGCCTCCAGCCCGCCTTCTTCAAGCATGCGCCGCACCCTGTCAGCCCGCGAGGAGGACAGATCCCACACCGGGTTGCGGATCAGCACCACCGGCTCGGAGCGGGTGTAGCCGTTGATCGCAACGTCGTTGTCGACCAGCGAGAACACCCGGACGACCATCGCCACAAGTTCTTCGAGAAGAGCCGTCGGGGTATCCTCTCCTTCTGCGAACAGCGTTTCGTCGGCGGTGTCGAACAGCTCGACGATCAGCCCCTCGTCGGTGACACGGGTCACGATGTGGCGCAACAGCCCGTCGGACACCATGCTTTCGCCGGCCAGCGCGGTGAGCGCCTCTTCCACCTTGCGCAGGGCTTCGTCATCTGCATTTGCCTTGTCTTCCTGCGCCTGCGGGTCGACGCCCGAGATGCCGCGCGCGGCATTGGCCTCGGTGGGGCTGCGGTTGCTGGCGCCGGTGCCGTTTCTGGCGAGCGTGCGTTCGGTGAACACGCTGTCGCCGCCGAAAGAGCCCTCGCCGCCGCCGGAAATGCGGTTGATCGGAATCGTGGGGCTGAAATAGTCCGCGATCCCCTTGCGCTGTTTTTCCGTTGTCGCGTTGAGCAGCCACATCAGCATGAAGAAGGCCATCATGGCGGTCACGAAATCGGCATAGGCCACTTTCCAGGCGCCGCCGTGGTGGCCATCGCCACCGATGATCTTCTTGCGCTTGATGATAACCGGCGCGTTTTGCCTCGCGCTCATTCCACCACCTCGTTTTACACCCGGGGGCAGGATTAGCAGCGAGGAGTGAATCCGGTCTTAAGTGAAGAATTGTAGTCAAGCGGGAGCGTTTCATCCTCGTTGCCGGCTGCCAGGGTCGGATTTTCAGGGATGGTTAACCGAACCTTCACCGAAAAACGCTAGCGTCCCCGCCACTTCCCGAAAGAGACGATTCATTCCTGCCCGCCGCGTGCGGGTGCCATCGCCGTGTGACCGCGGCTCAGCCAAGGAGTAGATACCGTGATGAATCCGTTTGAAAACCGCATGCCGTCGCTTTCCGGCCCGGCCACCGACATCCTGCCGGTCACGCCCGATGACCTGGCCGACCTGCCGGAGGTGGCCATTGCGCTTTACGTGGAGACCGGCGGCGCGGTTTCCGTTGTCACGGCCCGTGGCGGCAATCGCACGCTGAACGTGGCGGACCGCTCGATCCTGCCGGTCGGGGTGCGCCGGGTGAACGCGACCGGCACCACCGCCACCGGCATCCATGCCATGGTGATTTCATGAAGGTCGTGGCCGATCTTTCCCTGACGGCCACGGCACTGGCCCCCCTGGCGCCGCCGGCCTGGTATGCGCCCTGGGCCTCGCCGATCACCGGGACGTCTCCGGCCCTGGTGCTCGATTTCGTGGCCGGCAGCTATGGGGCAGGGGGGGCGGAGGGCTCCCTCGGCTCGGTGCTTGCCTTCGCGCGCGGCACCGAGGGCAGCGTGGTAGATGCCGCCGGCGCGCTGGTGAGTGCTCCGCCCGATACCGCCCGGATCGACCATGACCCGGCTACCCTGGCGCCGCTGGGGCTGTTGCTCGAGACCGGCCGCACCAACCTGATTTCCGGCAGTGCCGCACCTGTGGACCAGACGGTCGACGTGGCCGGCGTGCCGCATGTGCTGTCATTCTACGGCACCGGCAGCGTGGCGCTTTCGGGCGCCTATGCAGGCACGGTGACGGGGGGCGGGGCCTATCCGGTGCGCACCGTCCTGCCGTTCACGCCGACTGCGGGCGCGCTTTCGCTGGCCTTCACGGGCGAGGTCACGGCGGCCCAGCTGGAGGAGGGCGAGGCGGCCTCGTCCTACATCCCAGCGGCCACGGCGCCGGTGACGCGTGGCGAGGATGTCGCCTCCGTGCCCCTGGGCGGGTGGTTCAACCCGTCGGGCGGGACGCTGGTGTTCAGCGGCGCGCTGGCCGGGGCTCAGGCCAACGACCGGATCGTCGAGCTGGACGACGGCACCACCTCCTCGCGCCTGTCGCTGTTGTGGAACACGGTGCTGGACCGGCCGCAGTTTCAGGCCTGGGACGGCGGCGCGCTGCAGGCGGCGGTCGCGCCGGGGGGAAATGCCATCGGGCTTGGCAATCATTTCCGCGCGGCTGTCGCCTTTTCCGCCAGCGGCGAGTTCGCCGTGTCCGTCAACGGCAGCGCGGTGGCCGTGGCCTCGGGCGGAGTGGTGCCCGCCGGGCTGTCGACCCTGCGGCTGGGGCGTTCGGCATGGGGGGCGCAGGGGCTGATGGTGGCGGAATCCCTCACCTTCTACCCCGCACGCCTGCCCGATGACGAGCTTCAGGCGCTTTCTGCCTGATCCGTGCCCGTCCGAGGGCGGCCGACCGCCCCCGCATCCAGCGGGGGCGGTTTTCCTTTGCGCCGGGGCGGGCTATTGGGCAATGACTGTCGTCGAAAGGATTGCCCCATGCCCAAAGCGCTCGTGACCGGCTCGGCCGGGTTCATCGGATACCACCTCTCGCGCCGCCTGCTGGAACTGGGCTGGCAGGTGATCGGCTTCGACGCCATGACCGATTATTACGATGTCGCCCTGAAGACGCGCCGGCATGAGCTTCTGGAAGCCTTCGAGGGGTTTTGCCCCGTGGTTGCGCGGCTGGAAGAGCCGGGGCGGCTGACGCGACTGCTGGACGAGACCGCCCCCGAGATCGTGGTGCACCTGGCCGCGCAGGCGGGGGTGCGCTACTCTATCGAAGAGCCGCAAGGCTATGTGGAGTCCAACCTGATCGGCACCTTCAACCTGCTCGAGGCGGTTCGGGCGGTGCCGGTGAGGCATCTGCTGATGGCCTCCACCTCTTCGGTCTACGGCGCCAACGAGAAGATGCCCTACGCCGAGACCGACAAGGCCGACACCCAGATGTCCTTCTATGCCGCCACCAAGAAGGCGAACGAGGCGATGGCCCACGCCTACGCCCATCTTTACGGCATGCCGGTGACGATGTTCCGCTTCTTCACCGTCTACGGGCCCTGGGGGCGGCCCGACATGGCGCTGTTCCGCTTTGTGCGGGCGATACTGGAGGGCGAGCCGATCGAGATCTACAATCATGGCCGGATGCGGCGCGATTTCACCTATGTGGACGATCTGGTGGAAGCGCTTGTGCGGCTGGCCGAGGTGCCGCCGGCCCGCCCCGAGACGGCACGGGCCATCGCCCCCGGCGACAGTCTCTCACCGGTGGCGCCCTTTCGCATCGTCAACATCGGCAATGCCCGGCCGGTGGAGCTGATGGATTTCGTGGCCGCCGTCGAGAAGGCGCTGGGGCGCGAGGCCGAGAAGATCTACATGGAAATGCAGCCCGGCGACGTGCCTGCCACCTGGGCCGACACCTCGCTGCTGAAGCGGCTGACCGGGTACTGCCCCGACACGCCCGTCGAGGAAGGCGTGGCCCGCTTCGTCGCCTGGTATCGCGACTACCACGGGCTCTGAGGGGGGAGGCGGGCCCGGCAGCCGCGCCGGGCTGGGCCGCGATCGTGCCTATTCGGAGGCCCGCGCCTCGTTGGCCTTGCGGGCTTCGGCCACGTAGGCTTCCAGCCGCTCGCGTTCCACGAAGCCGGGCACCAGCGCATCGCCGATCACGAAGGAGGGCGTGCCGTTGAAGCCGAGCGCCTGCGCCAGCGCCATCGACAGCTGGATGTGGTCCTGCACTTCCGGGTCGTTCATGTCCTTGCGCAGCTGCTCGGTGTCGAGGCCGATCTCGGCGGCGGCACGCATCACCGTGGCCTCTTCGGCCCTGCCGCGCAGGTTCATCATCGCCCAGTGGAATTCCTCGTACTTGCCCTGCTTGCGGGCCGCCAGCGCGGCGCGGGCGGCAAAGACCGAGCCCTCGCCCAGGATCGGCCATTCGCGGTAGACGAGGCGGATGTTCGGATCGTCCTCGATCAGCTGCTTGACGATCGGCGCCACCCGCCTGCAGTAGGGGCAGTTGTAATCGAAGAACTCGACGATGGTGACATCGCCGTCGGGGTTGCCCAGCACCGGCGCGTTCGGGTCACGTTCGATCAGGTCTCGCTGGTTTTCAAGCACCGAGGCCACGCCGGCGTTGCGCGCCTCCTCTTCGCGTTTCTGCAGGATCGCCACCGCTTCGAGAATGATCTCCGGGTTTTCGCGGATGGCCTGGTAGACCAGCTCCTTGATTCGCGCCTCGTCAAGCTCCTGCGCCCCGGCGGCCGCAGGAAGCAGAAGAGAAAGCGCGAGCAGAAGTCCTCTGAAAATGGTTCTCATCGTTGCGGCTGCCTTTTACTGGTTTTCGTTCTCGAAGGCGGTGCGTTCGGCCTGCAGGTCGCGGATGCGTTGTGGCCATGTCGACTTGATGTAGTCGAGTATGGCCCAGATTTCTTCATCCGTCAGCTTTCCCTCGAAGGCCGGCATCCCGCTTTTCATCTCCACACCCATCTGGGCAAGCATGGCCTCGCCGCCGAACTTGGTGTAGTCGAACAGCAACTGGTCGCCGTGATGCCAGGTGTGGCCGGTTTCGTCATGGGGTGGCGGCGGAAGGCTGCCGTCTTCCAGCGGAGTCTGCCAGTTTTCGGCGCCCTCCAGGTTGGCGCCGTGGCAGACGGCACAGGATTCCAGGTACAGCTGCCGGCCCAGTTCCAGCCGGGCCTCTTCACTGGAGGTGTCCGAGGCCGCGCGCTCCTTCTCGGCCAGATAGGCCGGACGCAGCGAGACATAGGCAGAGAGGACGGCAACCACCGCTACCGCTGCCACTATCAGGAATTTCTTCACGTGCTCCCCCATGCCGCGGCAATGTTTCTGTCCCGGCACAATCGCAGCACGAGGCGGACGCCGCAATGAAAATCCGCATTTTTGCGACGTTTTGGCAAGGGTGCGGCGGCGAGATCAGATGATCTTCACCTGCGTGCCGACGGGCACCAGATCATACAGTTCGGCGATCTGTTCGTTGTACAGCCCGATGCAGCCGTTCGAGGAGCGCCGGCCGATCTTGCGCGTGTCGTTGGTGCCGTGGATCCGGTAGTACTGCCACGAAAGATACAGCGCATGGGTGCCCAGGGGGTTGTCGGGACCCGGCGGCCAGTAATCGGGCAGGTCCGGATTGCGCCGCTTCATGGCCGGGGTCGGGCGCCAGCTGGGGCCGACCACCTTGCGGATCACCCGGGTGTAGCCGCGGCGGGTGAGGTCTTCGCTCATCGGCACCGAAGTGGGGTAGAGCTTCTGGATCTTGCCGTCCCCGGACCAGAACTGCAGCATCCGCGAGCTGGTGTCGGCTATGATGACCCCCTTGCCGAGGCGGTCGAAATGATCCTGCCAGTTATGGGTGCGGAATGCCGAGATGTTGCGCCGCATGAACGGGGTTGCCGGTTTCCGGGCGGTGGCGCTGGCCTGGGCCAGAAGCGGAGAAGCGCTTGCCGCAAGGCCCGCCCCGGCGGCGCCGGCCACGAATGCGCGGCGAGAAATGCGCCCTGTCTTCTCGTTCTTCTTCATGGTTTGCCCCTGAAATCCTGCTGCAAGATGGCGTCTCGTCATATGTGGCCCTCCGGCGCGAAAAGGTCAATTCCGCACCGGCTTGCGGCCCGCCATCACCCCGCCCGGCCCGGGCGCGGCCGCGGCGAACTGCCGGCCGCGGCAGGGGCCCTTGTCAATCTTCCAGGGCCTTCTTGCGGGCCTGGTATTCTTCGGTGTCGATTTCGCCCCGCGCCAGACGCTCCTGCAGGATTTCCAGCGCCGAGGAAGAGCGGCGCTTCCGGCTGCCGCCATCCGAGAGCGCGCGGATCGCCCAGACCACCAGCAGGATGATCGCCCCCCAGAACAGGATCATCATGCCCAGCCCGATGAAGCCGTAGCCTCCGTCCCACATGTGGCCGTAGCCGTAATAGGGCGAGCCGTTCGTCATCGGGTCGGCCAGCGCGGATGTTGCAAATGACGAGGCTGCCGCCGCGAGGGAAAAGGCTTTGCGTTTCATTGTCTGCTCCTTTGATGAAAATGTGCGCAGGCCGGGCCTGCAGCCAGGACACTGTCGCATCATTATCCCATCTGGGGCAAGCACGGGCCCGGTTCAACCGCGGCACAGGCGCACGATCAGATAGCGGTTGTGCTTCATGAAGGTTTCCGCGTTGCGTTCCTGCCGGTTGAGGCGCCGGTCGAGGCGTTCTCTCTTGCGCCGGTCGAGCACCATCCGCAGGGCGCGGTGCAGGGCCCAGCGCATGGCGGGGCGCTTTTCGGCCAGTTCGGTGTCGATCCGGCTCAGCGTGTGGCCGATGACGTTGAACAGGCCCTGCTCGAGGTCGATGGACGGGGCGACGGAGGCGGTGATGTCCTGCTCCGAGACCACCTTCAGCGGAAGGCGCGCCAGTTCGTCCCGAAAACGCCCGATCGGATGGCCGCCGCCCACGACCCCCTGCTTGGCCTTGCCGGCCCATTCGCGAGAGCGGAAACAGTCGGCGATCAGGATCTCGCCTTTCTCGTCGAGCAGGGAAAGCGCCTTCTCAAGCCCGACGGAGAGCCTGATGTACTGGTAGCTTTCGGAAAACAGGCACAGGTCGAAGCGGTCTTTCGTTCGGAAATCCTCGAAGCGGCATTCGTGCACCTGCGCGCCCGGGGCGTTGGCCCGGCAGCGCTCGGCCAGAAGTGCGCTGGGCACCACGATCTGCACCGAATGGCCCATGGCGAGCAGCTTCTTTGCGGTCTCCCCGGCCCCTCCGCCGATGTCGAGGATGCGCAGCCGC